>JAQSXP010000284.1 GCA_029256605.1 Devosia sp.
AAACAGGCGCGCGATCATGGCCAACAGGGGCTCGGCGGTGATGCGCGTTTGCAGCAGCGCCGCCTCCGCCTGGTCCAGATGCTCGCGATAGCTGAGCAGTGCCGCCTGCTCGCCAAACAAGGTCACAAGGGTCGTCTTGTTGTCATCCTTGCCGACATCCTTGCCCGCTTCGCTCGTGGTTGCCGTGCGGTCGAGCAGGTCGTCGGCGGTTTGAAAGGCAAGGCCCAGATGGGACGCAAACCGCCCCACCGCATCGACCTCATCGTCGGGCAGCCCCCGCAGCATCGCCCCCATCCGAGCCGCCGCCACAAACAACACGCCAGTCTTGAGCCAATTGAGCTGCTCGATCCCGTCGACCGCCACAATGCTCGAGCGCTCGTTGACGTCCAGTTCCTGGCCGGCCACCAGTCCCGTCCAGCCCACTGCCGATGACAACTCCGCTGCCAGCCGCGTCTTGGTGGCGTCCGCCACGCCGTCCAGCGTCGCCAGAATGCCAAACGCCTGACTCAAGAGGGCAATGGCCGCCAGAATGGCCGTGGCTTGCCCGAACGCCATATGCGTCGTCGGCCGTTGCCGGCGCATCACTGCATCGTCCATGCAGGGCAGATCATCAAGGATGAGCGAGGCGGTGTGCACCATTTCTACCGCGCACCCCAGATCGAGGGCGCTGGCGAGCTGCCCTTCCCCGGGTTCCACCACATGATAAACCAGCAGCGGCCGGATGCGCTTGCTTGGCGCGAGGAGCGCATGGCGCAGCGCCGCGCTTAAATTGGGCGGCACCCCGGCTGGGCTGGCGAGCAACTGGTCCAGTCGCTCCTCGATCGCTTTGCGGGCGGCGAGCACGCCGGGGAACTGCGGCTCGGGCTGCGCCATGCTCTGGCTGGTCCCCGCACTCATGCGCGCCCCCGCTCGTCGGCGGGTGCGACCGCAAGGCCACGGCCGGCAGAATTTGGGGCGCGGCCCAAGATCAATCCAGCGGATTGCTCAAAGGCGATTGCGAATGCCCCCCCGAGCACTCCAGTGCCGTTGCGTCCGTCTTTGCTCATGCTGCCCGCCTTCTCGCCCGACGCCTTTGCGCGAGATACCTTAGTCGAGCGGGGTGAGGCAAGCGAATGGATAAACCCGAGGCACGCCCTGAGGCTGGCGCGCCAGCAGCCAAGACCGGCCGGATGGACCGGCCGGTCTCCGCTTTACTGCGTTGGACCCGAGTAAATTTGGTCGAAAATACCGCCATCGGCGAAAAATGCCGGCTGTGCTTCCCGCCAGCCACCAAAGTCCTCGATTGTCACAAGATTGACATCGCCAAAGCGGGCGACATCTTCCGGCGCCGCAGCTTCCGGCCGGAACGGACGATAATAGTTCGCCGCCGCGATCGCCTGCCCCTCATCGGAATAAAGATATTGCAGGTAAGCCTCGGCGACGTCGCGCGTCCCCTTGCGGTCCACATTGCCGTCCACCAGCGCCACCGGCGGCTCGGCCAGGATCGACACCGACGGGGTCACGATATCAAAGGCGTCCGGCCCAAGCTCTTCCATCGCCAAATAGGCTTCGTTCTCCCAGGCCAGCAGCACATCGCCAATGCCGCGCTGCACAAAGGTCGTGGTTGCGCCGCGTGCTCCGGTGTCGAGCACCGGCACGTGCTGGTAAAGCTCGGTGATGAAAGCCTTGGCGGTATCGTCGCTGCCGCCCTCTTGCGCCCGCGCCCAGGCCCAACCGGCGAGTAGATTCCAGCGCGCCCCGCCCGAGGTTTTGGGATTGGGGGTAATGACTTCCACGCCATCCTTGATCAGGTCACCCCAATCGGCGATGCCTTCGGGATTGCCCTTGCGCACAAGGAACACGATCGTGGAGGTGTAGGGCGCGTTATTGTTCTCGAACCGTCCGCGCCAGTCTTCGGGAATAAGATCGGTGGCATCGGCAATGGCGTTGATGTCGCTCTCGAGCGCCAGGGTCACGACATCCGCCTCGAGCCCGTCGATCACGGTGCGCGCCTGCGAACCCGAGCCGCCATGCGTCACCTGGACCGCGACCGCCTCGCCCGTCGTCTCCTGCCAGTGCCGCACAAAAGCTTCGTTGAACTGCCGATACAGCTCGCGGGTGGGATCATAAGAGACATTGATGATGGTCCGGTCCTGGGCATGCGCGGTCACGGCAAAACCCAGCAGCAGCGAAGCGCCCAAGGCGCCATAGGCGAGCAATCTAGCTGTCGTTCTCAATCTCAGGTCTCCTGAAGATGTTGCGCCCAATACTCTAGCAGGAGAGTAGAGTTATGCGAGATCATGGCTTGGCGCGTGTAACCGCTCGAAGGGAATTTCTTGCCTCAGTGGCGCCAACACACGCACAGGCACTGTCTCAGCGCCCTTTCCGGCGTTTCAAGCTCCCTATGGCCAGGCAGCCACTGTCACCTTACTCACCCGAGCCGGTCAGGAACTGGTTGCGTGCGGTCAGAACCAGGATCTTGAGATCAAGCCAGAGCGAACAGTTCTGCCCATAGGCTAGGTCGAACTCGATGCGCGATCGTGCCGCTACTGGATCACTCGTCGAGCCGCGCAACCCATTGGCCTGCGCCCAGCCGGTAAGCCCCGGCCGCAGCGCGAGGCGTTGCTCGTAAAACGGCACCAGCTCCCGGTAGGTCCTGCCGCCGGCCAACATTCCGGGCACATGCGGCCGCGGCCCCACCAGCGACATCTCTCCGCGCAACACGTTGAACAATTGCGGCAACTCATCAAGGCTGGTCCGCCGGATAAAGGCGCCAACCGGCGTCAGTCGCGGGTCATGCTTTCGGGTCTGCGCCACCCCGCTCCTGTCACAACAGGTGCTTTGCATGGAGCGGAATTTCAGCGCCCAGAACAGTTTACCCCCCAGCCCCTCACGCTGCTGGCGAAACAGCACCGGCCCAGGACTGGTGGCAGCAACAAGGGCCGCAACAAGCAGCAGGAGCGGCGCCAATACGAGGAGCCCAACCAACGCCAGCACGATATCGGCCAATCTTTTGACCTGCACCTGGCGCCCTGACGGCAGCACAAGCTCGGGGCAATCACCGACCCACTTGAGCGGCAAACCGCAATGCATTGTGGTCACGCGCTCTGGCGTTTCCTGCAGCACCGCCTGCACAAGATCCGCATCCGCCCGATCGTTGGAAACCACTATTGCGCCGAGATAGTCTGCTGTCTGGACATCGAGAGGACGCATGACATTGTTCATGGCGGACCTGCTGGCTGACGTGGTAAACAGAGTATTACCTATGCAGAACTACGCGCCAACCGAAATCTTAATGACTTTACGATTCCGGTTAATTTGCTTCGGCATCACAGAT
>JAQSXP010000001.1 GCA_029256605.1 Devosia sp.
ACCGGACTGGCAGGCCGTAGCCGACAAGAAGGGGTATCTCTGGACCTGCGATCCCGCCGCAATGCCCCGCTTTGCCGACCATTGGGACATCACCGAGCGCACTGACAGCGAGCATCCGTTCCGGCTGGCCACCAGTCCGGCGCGCACCTTTCTTAATTCGACCTTTAACGAGACGCCCGGCAGCCAGAGCCGCGAAGGCCCGCCATCCCTGTTTATCCATCCCGCTGACGCCGCTCCGCTCGGCATTGGCGAGGGTGATGCGGTTCTGGTCGGCAATCGCCGGGGCGAAGTGCATCTGACCGCCCGCCTGCGCCTGGGCCTGCCTACCGGCGCGGTGATCGCCGAAGGGCTGCATCCCAACAAGGCGCACCGCGAGGGCCGGGGCATCAATACCCTAACCGATGCACGGCCGGCGCCCCCCTTTGGCGGCGCCGCCTTCCACGATGCCGCTGTTTGGGTACGTCGCGCCGATCAGGCATAGGCGCCCCAGAAGAAGTAGGCGGTCATCGCCACCCCATAAAGGATGATCGCGAGGCGCAAGGCCGCCCGGGGCACCCGATGGGCATTGCGGGCCGCCAGGTAGCCGCCAATGGTGACGCCCACCAGCGCAATGGAGCCGTGATACCAGTCGATTGAGCCGTTGAAGGCAAAACGCACCACGGCGACCAGCGCCACAACGGCCGAGATCCAGAGCTTGAGCCCATTCATGGCATGGATGTCGTCGAGCCCCGCGACGGCGAGGAACGCCAGCAGCAGGATGCCGAGGCCGGCATTGAAAAAGCCGCCATAGACGCACACGGCGCCAAGAAACGCCGTCAGCAGCACGCTGCCGACCAGCCGCATGCCGCGCCCGCTGCCGCCTCGCGCCGCCACCAGCGCATTGAGCTGGTTGCCAAAGGCAAACAACAGCACCGCAAACAGCATCAGCCACGGCACGACCAGCGCAAACTGCTCGTCGGACACCACCAGCAGCAGCTCGGCCCCGACATAGCCGAACACCAGTGCCACGACGGTATAAAACACCAGCTTGTTGCGATAGCGCGCCATGGCGTGGCGATAGCCAAAGGCGCCGCTCAGATAGCCTGGCAGGGCGGCATAGGTGTTGGAAGCATTGGCGATCACCGGCGGCACGCCGGCAAACAACAGCGCCGGAAACACGATAAACGAGCCTCCTCCCGCAAGCGAGTTCACTGCACCGCCGAGCAAACCGGCGATCAGCAGCAGCATTTCAGTCATGTCGAGGGGCTTTCTGGACGCAAAGTGAAGCAGAGGAACTGCCTCAGCTAACCAATTGGGCGCGCGAACGCCAAACCTATTGTTGCCACCAAGGCGCGAAAACCTAGCTCCGCTTGACTTTCCATGGGGAAGCGCTCATGCAGGCAATGGTTGCTGTCGCCTGCCGCTCGCCGGGTCCGCCCGATGGTGAAGACAGCCTTTGATATCCCCCATGTTGTCTCTCCCCAGCGAGGCGCTTCATGGCAAGGCGAGCCCCATGGAACTAAGCCTCACGGATGTGAGAAGCACCATGACTTATTCCCTTGATACCCCTTCGATCCAGACGCTCAAGGCCGAAGCACGAGAGTTGCGCGCCAGCCGGCAGGCCGCGGGCGAGAGCTTAACCCACGGCGCGGCCCTGGAAGCGGTCGCCCGGACCCATGGTTTTCGCGATTGGAACACGGCCAGCGCCATGCTGCCCGAGCGGGTTGCTAGCCCCCTCCAGGTGGGCCAGCGCGTGCGCGGCAGCTATCTAGGCCAACGGTTCACCGGAATGGTGCTGGGCGTCAGGATCCGTGCCGACATGAGCCACTACGACATCACGGTGAAGTTCGACCAGCCAGTTGACGTCGTGACCTCCGAGCTGTTCTCGGCGTTCCGGCAGCGGGTCAATGCGACGATCGATATCCGGGGGGTGTCGCCGGCGCGGCTCGGCAATGGCGAGCCCCAGCTGCGCATCCAGCCACTCTGAAAGGAGGCGGCTCGCGCAGCCGCCTCGCCTTGCCATTCATCGGCGAATGCCGATAAACTACTGCACCCCAGATATAGCGGAATGCGCCATGACCACCCAAACCAAGCCGATCGAGCTTTATTCGCTGCCGACCCCCAACGGCCAGAAGGCCGCCATCATGCTGGAAGAACTGGGCGTCCCCTATACCTATCATCGCATCGATATCGGCAAGGGCGATCAGTTCAAGCCCGAGTTCCTGGCGATCTCGCCCAACAACAAGATCCCGGCCATCATCGATCCTGAAGGGCCCGGGGGTGAGCCGATCTCGATCTTTGAATCGGGCGCGATCCTCAAATATCTCGGCCTCAAATTCGGGCAGTTCTATCCCCAGGACATGCGCGCCCAGGTCAAGGTGGATGAATGGCTGTTCTGGCAGGTCGGCGGCTTTGGCCCGATGCTGGGGCAGAACCACCACTTCGCCCTTTATGCGCCCGAGCGCATCCCCTATGCCACCAAGCGCTATGTTGATGAGACGCACCGCCTTTATGGCGTGCTCAACAAGCAGCTCGAAGGCCAGGACTATATTGCCGGCGAGTATTCCATCGCTGATATCGCCTGTATCGGCTGGGCGCAGCTCTGGGAGCGGCAGGGCATGGACATCAACGAGTTCCCCAATGTCAAAGCCTGGATCGAGCGCTGCAATGCCCGGCCCGCGGTCAAGCGGGGCCTCGAAGTGGGCAAGGACCTGCCCAGTGCCGATCTCAGCAATGACAAGGCCGCCCAGGCCATGCTGTTCAACCAGCGGGCGCGCTAGGCTCGCTTACGGCACCGCCTCGGGAGGCGGTGCCCCCCCGGCCAACTCCTCGGGGGGAACGCGGACCCAATCCTCGCCGCGGCAGATCACATTGAACAGCACGCAGCCATTGAGCCGAAGTGCGTCGGGACCGGTGACCTGCACATAGCCCGAATAGGTATTCCCGTCCTGGGGGTTGTAGATACTGCCGTCAAACACGGCCGGCTTGTCGCCGGGCCGCAGCGTCAGGATTTGCAGCCCCAGCATCGGGCGGCTGCGCAATTGCGGGTCCTTGTTGCGCGCATCCACGAAGTCCTCGTGGGCCATCGCAGCCGCAGCCTGCGCTTCGGCGGCGCTGAGTTGGCCCTGGGGCACCACGATTTTGCTCAACACGCCGCAAAATCCCTCGGGACAGGCCGAGATGGTGATTTCGGAAGCGAGCATCGTGCGCCAGGTGCCTTCCACCGGCGCCTGGGCCTGGGCCATGCCGCCTGCCGCCCACCAAGAGGCTGTGCCGACAAGAAAACCCGCAAGTTTCGGTAAGACGCCGCCTGCCATCCTGCCCGCTCCCCTGTGCCGCCAGCACGCCCAATAAATATCCGGCATTGGTCGGCCGACCAAGAGTAAACCGGCCGCAATCCGGGCTTGCCGAGTGCTCCGGGCCGCGTTGTTGTGTGAACAACACGCTCCATGCCCAGAAATCCCTTGCCAGCACCGCTCCCTCCAGCTAGACGAGCCCTGCCGGAGAGGTGGCCGAGTGGTCGAAGGCACGCCCCTGCTAAGGGCGCAGATGGTGATGAACTGTCTCGAGGGTTCGAATCCCTTCCTCTCCGCCAGCCTTGCTGGCTAGCTGATTGAAAGCTTTCGCAGATTCGCTGCAATCTGTAGTTGAGCCCTCAATAACACCCTAAATGCGTAACTGCGGTGAGTGCGTCGTGCCTCCGCTTCTCACCGTATCAAGGCAGGAGACTTGCTGTCTCTGTTTAGCACCAGGGTAGGGAGCCCAGCATCCGGTGAAGATCGCGACCTTCAACGTCAATGGCGTCAATGGCAGGCTTCAAGTGCTGCTGCGATGGTTGGATGAGTCCAAGCTGGATGCTACATCGAGGCGGCGGTTAGCGGCATTCTGGTGAGCTGCCTGTACCTGCCCACAAGCAATCCGGCCCCCGGGCCCAATTTCGCCTATATGCTGCGCTGGTTCGAGCACTTCGCCCAGCATGCCGCGGAACTGCTTGCGGAAGGCGTTCCTGCGGTGCTGGCGGGCGACTACAATGTGATGCCGACTGAACTCGACGTTTACAAGCCCGAACGCTGGATCAAGGATGCACTGTTTCGCCCGAAGTTCGCGATGCGTACCACAAACTGCTGGGGCAGGGCTGGATAGACGCGCTGACGGCCAAAGATCCCGATGAGCGCATCTTTACGTTCTGGGACTATTTTCGTGAGGCTTATAAGAGAGGCGCTGGCCTCCGCATCGATCATCTGCTGGTCTCACCGTCCCTGGTCGACCGACTTGAGGATGCCGGAGTAGACCGGCATGTGCGCGGCAGGGACAAGTCGAGCGATCACGCGCCGACGTGGATCCGGCTTTCCTAGCTGCACACGGACGAAATGAATTTTCGAACCCCTTCGTTTTGATTGATGAGGCTACACTGCTTAGGCCAGGAGGTGCTCCCTGAAGGCGATACGCACCTCCAGGGTAGGGCACCTAAACGCCGGCTTTGCGCCCCATTTCGGCCGTTCAGAGGCCTCAAGTCCCTTCCTAAGAGCGGACATTGGCGCAAGGCATGATGGGCCACGAACGACATGATTCCGATCGCACAAGGACTAGAGAGATGATGTTGCGTGCGATAGCGACCTGACATCTGTCGCTACCTTTTGCTGGCGCGGCTCTCGCAAAGATCAATGAACGCCCTTAACGGCGCGCTGGCGAAACGGCTGGGGTAATATAGGCGGGGACCATCGAGTGCCATCCAGCATTCCTGCAGGATGGGTACTAGCGTGCCGGATTGAAAATCATGTTCACACCAACTGCCGAATGCACCGATGATCCCCATGCCGGCACGAGCATAGGCCAGACCACTGTCCAAGACGTTAACGCTGATGACGAGTGCGGTCCTCGGCTCCACGGTAACGATGTCTGCGGCGTTCCGCAGTCGCCATGGCAACAACGCCCCTCCTGCGAGCCGGTAACGAATAGCAGCATGGCCGGTAAGCTCGTCAGGCTCCCTAGGGATGCCGTTAGCTTCCAGATAGCTTGGTGAAGCGGCCAGGGCGATCTGCTGCCTTCGCGGCCCAATGGGGATCGACACCATGTCCTTGGCCAGATGTGCGCCATAGCGGATGCCGGCGTCGCATCCTGCTGCGATGATGTCGACTCGATCATTCTCTATGACAATCTCGATCTCGACTTGCGGATGCAGACGGCGGAATTCGGCAATAAGTGGCGGCAGGATGTCTGGCACGACGGCTCCTGGCACGTTCAGCGACAGCCTGCCGCGAACTGTTCCCATGGAGTTGGCTGCCTCCAAGACGGCCGCATCGAATTCCTGAAACAAAGGCCTGATCTGATCGGCTAGGCGACGGCCCTGTTCGGTAGCTCTGACACTGCGCGTCGAGCGAAGCAATAACGGAGTGCCGAGCTCAGCCTCGAGCCGGGCCACAGTGGTGCTTACTCTTGAGGGCACCGTGCCAAGCTTTTGTGCCGCCGCCCGAAATCCGCCGGCGTCTAGGACGGCGAGGAAGATCTTCAGATGATCCGCAGAAACACTGTTCTTCATGGAGAACAGCCTATTCCTGAAGATCTGCGTTATCAACGCAATCAAGAACAGCGATACCTTGATCAACAAGGAGATAAATATGCTTGTCATCACCGGCGCATCAGGTCAGCTCGGCCGCAAAATCACTGAGAATCTGTTGCAACACGTTCCTGCTGAAGGCATCGCTCTCAGTGTACGTGACCCTAGCAAAGCGCTTAACTTCAGAGCAGCGGGGATTCGTGTGCGTCAGGGCGACTATGAAGACGCCGCAAGTCTTCGCCACGCTTGGGAGGGTGCCGATAGACTGCTTCTGGTCTCCTCGAACGCCGCTGCAATTGGCGGCGATCCAATGATGCAACACGCCACTGCCATTGCGGTCGCCCGCGACCTGGGCGTGCAGCGCATCTTCTATACGAGCCAGATCGCAAGTTCTTCGACTTCGCACTTTCCACCAGCACGGACGCATGCTGCGACCGAAGCCTTGCTTGCGCAGTCAGGGGTCCCCTGGACTGCCCTGCGCCACGGGTTTTATGCTGACAGCGCGCTGGCGATGAATGCGCTTGGCTTCGCCAATGGTGTGCTGGCCGCTCCGTTGGACGGTAAGGTGTCGTGGACAACGCATGACGACCTTGCTGCAGCCGACGCGATGCTATTGGCTAGCTCGGAGGCCATTGAGGGCCCAACGGCACCCTTGACGGGGTTGGAAGCTCTGGACCTCGATGACATAGCCAAGCTTGCGCAGGATATCCTCGATAAGCCTGTGATCCGGGAAATACTGGAGGACGGCGCGATGCTGGAAAACGCCCAGTCAACAGGTGTTCCTCCAGACCGCATAGCCATTCTGATGGGCTACTATAAAGCGGCCAGACTGGGCGAGTTCGCCAGCGTGGACCCAACACTCTCAAGACTGATCGGTCATCCGCCTCAATCCATGCATGACTTCATGGTTGAACAACTCCGCTGATGGGGTGGCATGAATGCGCCCCGTTTCGGACGTTCGCGACCCTGAGCACATTTCCCGTCAGCCGCCATTCTGGCGAAACCTGCTAAGGACATGTTGAGGCGTTGAGAGGGTTTACGCCCCCAGTCGAGCCCCCACAATCAATGCCGTTATTTGGTCGGCAAGTCGGACTGGTCCGGAGACCAGTCCGAGTTTCAGGCGAAGGCGTAGGAGCCGTCTGGGCGCTTGGGCACACGGCGCTGCCAGTGCACATAGCCGTCCTCGGACATAGCCTTTTCGTCCATTTCAACACCCCAACCCGGACGGTCCGGGCGCAGTTCGAGATAGCCGTCCTTGGGAAGATAGGGATCGACGACGTAGCGCGTGCTGTCTTCGCGGCCCTGGATTTCGGTGCCGCCATAGATGTAGCACTGTCCGACCGGCAGACGATATTCCAGGATCTTGAAGTTCTGCTGGGCGGCGGCGAAGTGGACGTTGACCGCGGTGGCCAGCGGTCCCATGGGGTTGTGTGGCGCGACCGCGACGAAATGGGCCTCGGCAAGCGTTGCGATGCGACGCATCTCGGAAATGCCGCCTACCACGCAGATGTCGGGCTGGATCAGGTCGGCGCCCTTGCACTGCAGGAGGCGCAGGAATTCGTTGCGGCTATAGAGCGACTCGCCCGTCGCCAGCACGCAATCGAGGCCCTCGTTGAGCTGGCCATAGAGCTCGATGTTTTCAGGACGTAGCGGCTCTTCGTAGAAAAGCGGATCGTAGGGCGCGATGGCATTACCGAGCTGGCGCGCGGACTTGACGTCGAAGATCTTGGCATGGGCGTCGAATGCGATCTCGTAGGCAGGATCGACCGCTTCGCGCACTTGGCGGAAATATTCGGCGGAGGTGCGCACAACCTCGCCCCAGCGATGACTGTTGGGTTCGAGGCGCCAGGGGCTGAGCTTGTAGGCAGTGAAACCCCATTCAGAGTTAAGCCGGTCGAGCTCTTCCTTGGCTGCCGGGACGTCTGGCGCGGTATAGACGCCTGCATAGACTTTGATGCGGTCGCGCACTTCGCCGCCGAGCATCTTGTAGACCGGCACGCCACGCGCCTTCGCGGCAAGGTCCCACAGACAGTGATCGAGACCGGAAATGGCCGCGAGACCCATGGCTCCGGGCGGAAAGCGGCACTGCTGGATCATGTAGTTGGTTAGATAGTCGACCCGAGTCGGATCCTGCCCGGCGAGGAAATTGTAGAGATAGTCGAGCAGCGGCGGCAGCGCGAGATCAGGACCATGATTGTAGCACTCGCCCCAGCCGGTGAGGCCGTCATCGGTATCGAGAGCGACGATCACGCGCGGACGGTCCTTATCGCGGGTAACGAATACCCGCATCCGATCGATCTTCATGGAAATCTCCTAATTCCTCGGGCCGTCAAGGGAGGGCCTGAAATGGTCAGTGGCGAAAGGATCAGGCCGTCTGGGGGACGCCTTGCGGACGATAGCCGAGGCTGCCTTCGCGCAGCATCTGCGTATAGGGGTGGGTCACATCGCCCGCGATCATGTCCTGACGGCTGGCGACCTCGACCAGTTGGCCATCCTTCATCACGGCAATGCGGTCGCAGAGATGGGCAACGACCGCCATGTCGTGGCTGACGAGCACGTAAGTCAGCCCGGAGCGCTGGCGCAGGTCCTTGAGCAGATTGAGGATTTCCGCCTGGATCGACACGTCGAGCGCAGAGGTGGGTTCGTCGAGCAGCAGGATTTCTGGTTCGAGGATCAGCGCGCGGGCGATAGCAACGCGCTGGCGCTGTCCACCAGAGAGCTGGTGGGGAAAGCGGAAGCGGAAGCGCTTGGGCAGGCCGACCTGCTCGAGGGCGCGATCGACGCGGCCATCCTGGTCGTCGAGACGGTTGATGCTGAGCGGTTCGGTCAGAATGCGGCCGATGGTGTGCCGGGGATGGAGCGAGCCGAAGGGGTCCTGAAACACCATCTGCTGACGGCGGCGCTGCGCCTGGCTGCGGCGCGCCGGGTCGAGCTGTTCGCCGCCTATGGCAATACGGCCAGACCATTCCTTGACGCGCCCGGCAATGGCGCCGAGCACCGTGGACTTGCCGCAACCGGATTCCCCGACAAGGCCGAAGCATTCGCCCTGCCGGACCGAGACGTCGATGCCGCGCACGACATGGTTCTTGCGGGAACCCCGGCCGAAGGTGATGGAAAGGTTCTCGATATCGATCATGCCCTGGTCCGCCATGGTCATGCCTCCACCCAGGTGGGGTCGCGCTTGAGCACGGCAAGGCGATCCTTGGGATGGGTGAGACTGGGCAGCGCCTCGAGGAGGCCGCGCGTATAGGGGTGGGTGGCGTTGTCGAGCTCGGATGCAGCCAGTTCCTCCACGACCCGCCCGGCATACATGATGATCACGCGATCGCAGAAACTGCGCACGAGGTTGAGATCGTGCGAAATGAACACAAGACCCATGTCGTTGGCGGTCACCAGTTCGTCGAGTACGCTCAGCACCTGCTGGCGCACCGAAACGTCGAGCGCCGAGGTGGGCTCGTCGGCGATGATCAGCGCGGGCTTGGTGATCAGCATCATGGAAATCATGATGCGCTGGCCCATGCCGCCGGAAACCTCATGGGGATAAAGGCCCATGACGCGCTGGGGGTCACGGATGTGGACGCTTTCGAGCATCTGAAGGGTGCGCTCGCGCGCCAGCTTCCTCGAGAGTTTCTCATGGAGGATCACGGTTTCGGCGATCTGCTCGCCGACGGTCATCACCGGATTGAGCGAGTATTTCGGGTCCTGCAGGATCATCGCCATGCTGTGACCGCGGATTTCGCGCATCCGCCTGTCGCTGAGCGAGAGTACGGCCTCGCCCTGGAAATCGAGGCGATCGGCGGTGATCCTGGTCGATTTGGGCAGAAGCCGCATGAGGGCGCGTCCGGTCGTGCTCTTGCCCGAGCCGGATTCCCCAATGATGCCGACCTTTTCCTTGCCGACATCGAAGGTGACGTTGCGGACCGCCGGGACACTGGCATGCAGCGACGGGAACGAGACGGTGAGGTTGCGAACCGAAAGCAGAGGCGCCTGATCATGCATGTTTGGGGTCCAGGATATCGCGCAGGCCATCGCCGAGCAGGTTAAAGGCGAGGCTGACGAGGAGGATGGCCATGCCGGGAATGGCGGTGAGCCACCAAGCGTCGAGCAGATATTGCCGGCCCTGGGCGGCCATGGCGCCCCATTCCGGGGACGGCGGCTGGGCGCCGAGCCCGAGAAAGCCGAGGCCGGCGGCGGTCAGGATGATGGAGGCCATGTTGAGGGTAAGGCGGATCACTACCGACGGCGCGCAGAGCGGCACGATGTAGCGGAACATGATGCGCGGCACGCTGGCGCCCTGCAATTCGGCGGCGACGACGAAATCGGCCTTGCGGAAGGTGAGCGTCTCGGCGCGGACCAGGCGCGCCACCGGTGGCCAGACCGTCAGCGCGATGGCGATGACCGCGTTCTCGATGCCCGGTCCCAGGGCGGCGGAAAAGGCCAGCGCCAGAACGAGGCTGGGAAACGCGAGGAAAATGTCGGTGACGCGCATCAGGACTGTATCGATCCAGCCGCCGATATAGCCGGCCGCAGCCCCCACGATAAAACCGATGGGGCCGACGATGACAGTGACGAGGATGGCGATATAGAGCGTGGTGCGGGCGCCGTAGACGAGACGCGAATAGACGTCGCGGCCCAATTCGTCGGTGCCGAACCAGTTAGTGGACGACGGCGGCAGCAGGGCCCGGGTGAGGTCCTGGGTCAGCGGATTGTGCGTCGCCACGAAGGGCGCGAGCCAGGCGGCCAGCACCAGCAGCACGACGACGACGAGGCCGCCCAGGGCCAGAGGGTTCATGCTGAAGCGCAGCCAAGTGACATAGGCCTGGTGGGCGCGCGCCTGCGCCGGCGAGGAGAAGTCGTCGTTTAAAAGCCAGGCCTTAAAACTCGTCTTGGGCGTTGCACTCATGAGCGGGTCCTCGGATCGACGAAGCGGTAGACGACGTCGGTCAGGAGATTGATGCAGATGGAAATGAGGCCGATCAGCAGCACGGCACCGAGAACGGCGTTCATGTCGGCATAGAACAGCGCCGCCGTCAGGTACTGGCCGAGGCCGGGCCAGCCGAAGACGGTTTCGATCAGGACCGCACCATCGAGAAGGCCGCAAAACGCCAGGGTGATGACGGTGAGCAGCTGCACGCGGATGTTGCGGAAGGCGTGCTTCCAGACGATCGGCCGCTCGCCCAGACCCTTGGCGCGGGCGGTTAGGATATATTCCTGATTGAGTTGCTCGAGCATGAAGCTGCGGCTCATGCGGCTGAGATAAGCCATGGCGGCATAGCCCAGCAGCAAGGCGGGCGCGGTGATGTGGTGGACGGCGCTCCAGAACACCTCCCACTCGCCGGCGAGCAGGGCATCGAGGATCAGCATGCCGGTGGGGCCGACAACGAGGCCATCGTTGTAGAGGTCGACGCGGCCGCCGCCGGGGATGATCTGCAGGTTGGCGTAAAAGATCAGGATGACCATGGTGCCCAGCCAGAAGATGGGCGCCGAATAGCCAAGAAGGGCGACGATGCGCCCCAGGTGATCGACCCAGGTGCCGCGCTTGACGGCAGAGATGATGCCGAGCGGGACGCCCATTACCGTGCCGATGAGGATGGCGAGAATGGCCAGTTCCAACGTTGCGGGGAAGACGCGGGCAAGGTCAGCGGCGACGGAATTGCGCGTGACGTTGGACTGGCCGAAGTCGAATTGCAGGATGCTCTGGAGGTAGCTGAAGAACTGCTCGTAAAGCGGGCGATCGAGGCCCAACTCGGCATAGACACGGTCGTAGGCGACCTGGTCGAAATTGTCGCCCAGGATCGCCAGGACCGGATCGGCAGGGATCATCCTGCCGATGATGAAGGTCAGGAGCAGAAGACCGAATAGCGTCGTCAGGATGGCGGCGACTGAGGATGCGATCTTGCGGATCGCATCGCCCAGCACGCCGTCATCGTCACGCATGGATGTTTTGGTGAGTTCGGGATTGCTCACGTCGGTCTCCTGACCCTTATGGCCTTAGCTCTTGGTGACCTTGTCCCAGCGCGTCAGCCAGGCGGGATGGCCGATATAGCCGCTGACCCTCTGGCTCACCGCCTTGACGTCGAAGCGCTCGAACGAGCTGATCAGGGCGGGCGAGCTTTCGAGGTAAAGGCGGTTGACCTCGGTATAAAGCTCGGCCCGCGCGGCCGGGTCGGTTTCCCGTGCCGCGGCAAATACCAGGTCCTGCAGCTCGGCCGGGACATCCCAGGCCGACCGCCAGGCGAGGAGGCCGCTGAGGGGCGCGCCGTCGCTGTTGTCGATATTGGTGGCATAGGACTGCAGCATGGAGTGCGGATCGGCGAGGCGCTCGCCGCTGCGGCCCATGAAGATATCGAAATTGCGCTCGCGGAAGCGGCTGAGATAGTCGCCCATTTGCAGATCGAGCTGAATGCCGACAGCGGCCGCATTGGCCTGCAGCGACTGCGCGAACTCGAAATAGGGCGTACCCGGGCCGATATAGAGCACCTTGGAGAAGCCATCGGCATAGCCGGCTTGGGCCAGAAGTTCCTTGGCCCTGTCGATGTCGAGCTTATAGGGTGCGTCCTCGATATAGCCCGGCATGCCCTGGGGGATGACGTTCTGGTTGAGGTGGCCATAGTAGCGCATCACCGTGGCGGCTAAGCCCTCATAGTCGATGAGGTAGCGGAAGGCTTCGCGCACCTGGGGATTGGAAAGGATCTCGTCCTTCTGGTTGAGGGCGACATAGTAGAAGCCGAAGCCCTGCACCTTCTGAATATCAATGGTGCCGGCCTTCTCGAAGACGTCGAGATCGGTCGAGGAGAGACGGGTCGCCACGTCCAGGTCACCGGTTTCGAGCTGGAGGCGCTGCACGGAGGATTCAGGCATGTGGCGCATGATGACGCGGCGCATGGCCGGGGCGCCGTTCCAGTAATCGGCGAAGACATCGGCCATCATCACGTCGTTGGCGCGCCAGGTGCGCAGCGAGAACGGACCGCTGCCGGCATCGGAAGCCTGGAGATAATCGCGGCCCAGGTCGCCATCCTGCTCCTTGTCGGCCAAGAAGGCGCGGTCGACGATGGAGCAGGCAGAGCTGGCGAGCGACCCCAGGATCAGGCTCGGGCTCCAAGCCTCAGGCAGCTCAACAACCAGAGTGCGGGCGTCGGTAGCGCGAATGAGGCTCTCGACGTTTTCCTCGTTATAACCCCATTGGCGCAGGTCGATGGCCGGCGCCAGTCCGAGCTTGACCAGGCGCACTAGCGACCAGGCGGCGTCCTCCGCAGTCAGCGGGTTGCCTGAATGGAAGGTTACACCGTCGCGGATAGTGAAGGTGAAGGTCTTGCCATCGTCGGACACCGCCCAGCTTTCAGCCAGTTGGGGAAGCGGCGCGTCAAGCCCATCGGGTTCGAAGTAGACCAGGCGATCGTAAAGATTGGCCAAGATTTCCGCCGACTCGATCTGGTTAGCTTCGTGTGGATCAAGGCCGCGCATCGAACCCATATTGACCGCGATCACCAGCTGATCCGGCGGGGTGGCCGCAAAGGCGGTGGCCGGCATGGCGGCCACAAGGGCGCTGACGGCGACCCCGGTCAAAAACTGACGTCTATCCATATTTTTTCCTCCCTTGCCATCATTCATCAAATGTCATTTGCAGTCGACACGACGTCAGATCTGGTATATCAGATTTCACAAGTTGACCTCATCGTCAACCGGAGTTCGCACATTGTTTGATCCACAGCCGGACGAGAAAAACACCGTTCCACCCTTGGGTCCGCTTGCCGTGGCGAGCCTGCGCGAACACGTCCACCGGGCGTTACGCCAGGCGATTCTGTCGGGGACGTTTGAGGCCGGCTCGCGCATGAACGAGCGCCGGCTCGCCGAGCAGCTGGGGGTGAGCACGACTCCTGTCAAGGAAGCGCTGCGGCAACTTGAAGCCGATGGCCTCGTCGAAACCAAGCCGCGCAGCGGCGTGATCGTGAAGTTCGACTATGCTTGGGCCGAAGAGATGATCCTTGCCCGTGCAGCGCTCGAGTCCACCATTGCCCAGCTTGCCGCCCGGCGCATAGTTGACAACGAGCGCGGGGGCCTCGGGGACATTCTCGAAGAAATGAAAGTGGCAACCCAAGCCGGCGGACCGCAGGAACTCATTGCGCTCAACGAGCAGTTCCACGACCGCATCCACACCATCGCCCGGACGCAGTATCTGGGGCAGCTGACCGATCGTCAGCAGGTATATGACACCGGCGCTCGCCGGATCATCCATCTCGATCCCGAGGAGCGCCTCAACGCCCTGCGCGAACATGTGGCGATCGGCGAAGCCATTATCGCCCGCAACGCCCCCGAGGCCGAGGCCCAAATGCGGCAGCATGTGCTGCGGGCGGGGGAAAGTTATCTCAAACTCGTTTTTAAGAAAACATAAGGACTAAGATCGTGACCGACCGGATGGCATCAGTTCGCGCTGCCTTAAAAGGCATTTCGGGGGTTCCGGTAACGCCCTATGGCGCGGACGGAGAGATAAATTTTACCCTCCTCACGACCCTGATCGGACGTCTGGCCGATGCCGGCATCCATAATCTTATGGCCGCGGGCAATACGGGCGAATTCTTCTCGCTCTCGCTCGACGAGATCAGGCAGGTGCATGCGACCACGGTGGAAGCCGCAGCCGGTAAGAGCCTGGTCAGCGCCGCTGTCGGCCGTTCGCTGGTCGAAGCCAAGGCCCTTGCCCGGCAAGCCATCGCAGCCGGCGCGGACGCCATCATGGGGCATCATCCCATGGATCCCTTTGCCAGCCCCGCCGCCCAGGCCGACTATTTCCTGGCTCTTGCCGACGCCTCGACAGTCCCGGTCATCGCCTATGTGCGCACCGACACGTTCTCGGTCGCCGATTTCCGACGGCTGGGCGCGCATGAAAACGTCGCCGGTGTCAAATATGCCTCCACCAATCTCATGCTCCTGGCCGAAGTAATCCGTTCATCGGAAGATCTGCCGGCCATTTGGGTCTGCGGCCTTGCCGAGGCATGGGCACCGCCCTTTTACGCGATCGGCGCGCAGGGGTTCACCTCGGGCTTCGTCAATGTTTTCCCCAAGATTTCGCTGCAGGTCCATGCCGCCTTAACCAAGGGCGACTATGTGGGTGCCCGAAAGCTCATCAATCGCTTTTCAGAGTTTGAGGAATTGAGAACCCACTACCGCAACGGCTCGAACGTGACGGTAGTAAAAGAGGCGCTCAAGATGATGGGAGAAGACGTCGGCGCGGTGAGGCTACCGGGGGTTCCTGCGCTTTCGGCCAGCGAACGGTCGGTCCTTGAAGGCATCATCGCTGAGCAGCGAAAGCAGGTCGGTTTAACAGCCTAAGTTCAGCAGGAGGTGTGGGGCGTGTTCGAAGAGAAGTAGCTGACCATGCCTGCGAGGCGCCCCATATCGGCCGTCAGACCGCCTCTCCGATTTCCTAAAAGCAGCCGGTGATCGACTTCTTCATCGAGTCCATTTCGACCCGGAGAGCCTTCAACTCGTCCAGAATTTGGGCGTTGGTCGTTCCACCAAAGTGGCTTCAGCGACCAATTCGACTGTCCCGGCTTCGTCCATAATCTCGGCCGGGAGGGTGTCGAGGATGGCTTGCTCTTCTTCATCCGTGAATTGCTCGCCATAACGCTCGAAGAGACGCTGCCGGGCATGACTGGTGAAATACGGGCGCACCTGTGGATTATGCCGCAGTCCGAGACTCTCGGCAAATAGAGCGCGTATATTCGGGACATTGCTTCCGAACCGAGGGCGCGGATGTCATACGACGATGAGACGTATTTTTGGGGCCGCAATCCTCACTTCACGTATTACTCAAAACGAATAATCCTCAAGCACCTGGACGACGACCTGCCGCCCAGGAGATTCATGGCGCGCGTTGTTGAGGGCAAAGGGGGAATTGTCGCCGTGAAAGAGGGTAAGGAAGTCGTCCTGCGCCGCAGCCATGGGGGCCGATACCAGTTTAAGTCGACCCTGCATGAGGACGAGCACAAGATCAGCACGTTGACCTTCCAGAAGTGGAACAGCAAGGATATCCCTTATGAAGCCCATACCTTTCCCTTGTACGGGAAGGAGATCGACGAGCTGCTAACCTTCATCAAAGCCTGCGAGACGATGATATTTGTGGACGAGGACGGTGGCCGAGTTGCCGACCGTACTATGGTCCAATCCTCTTTCGACAGACGCCAGATGGCCAAGCTCCTCATCGAGGACCCTGAGCTACTGAATGCCGTCCTTGAGACCGAAGTGCAGGCGCAGGAGTTGTATAGCCTCGCCAAGCGCAAGAAGGAGCTCGACTACTTCAGGTGCATGCTGGACGACACTGAGTTCCGAGAAACCGAGGCATCGAAGCACAATGGCTTGGAAGCTTCGTGGCAGGCATTCTTCGAGCGCAACACGTGGATATTCGGGTACGGCCTTTCCTATATCGCTATGTCCGGACTGAATGGGCGGGCGCTACGCACGAAGGTCACCGGCTACAACACCAGCGGCCGAGGCAAGGAGGTGGACGGCCTCATGAAGACCGTGGCAGCGATCAACTCCCTCTGTTTTGTCGAAATGAAAACCTCCGACACCGATTTGGTGAAGTTCTACCGGGACGGCGTTTTCGCTCCCAGCACGGAGTTGGCCGGTGCCGTGTCACAGATACAGGTGACGGTACAGCGGGCGCTTGAAGAGCTTACGTCGGAGTTCCACCCCGCCGATCTCAAAAGCAGCGACCCCACAGGTGAGACGCTGTTTCAGTTTCAGCCCAGGTCTTTTCTGGTCATCGGAAATCTTGATGAGTTTCAGACGGAGCACGGCGTCAACAAGGACAAGTTCAGGTCGTTCGAGCTTTTCCGACGCTCACTCAAATGGCCAGAGGTGCTGATGTTCGATGAGCTTTATGCCCGAGCCAAGTTTATCGTGGACGATGCCCAGCCACCGACCGAATAGCGCCGTCCACGGGTCTTAGGTTTATCTAAGTCACTTCAGAACGATCATGAGGATTATCGCGACGATGACCCCCACGAGAACGTCGTAAGCGACGCGCAAAATAAGCGCACGCCCGACGTGGAAAGGCTCATTGTCCATCTCCAGCTCCCATACCTGCGAGCTTGAGGGTGACCTAGCGCTGGTCGATCGACCGGCCACCCCCAAAACTCTGGTGGGCGGGAGGGTTAGTGTCGCTCATTGGCGGCCAGGCTTGCATCTGCGCGACTGCAAATAAATGAGTACTCCACTGACGGCATTCAAGGGGCCCGCCACACTCAAGATATGAATGGCTTGACGGTCAAGACCCATTAAGCCCGCCCTGCGGCCCTACAAAAGAAAACCCCGGCACGACGGCCGGGGCTTCTAATTGTTGCGGGGGAGCGGGCTTGCACCGCTCTAGGGTCCTCGCTGCCAGGAGAATTAAACCTTAGTCACATTGTGCCGGTGGCATGGCCGCTGTCTTTTCCACTTTGGCCCCGCAGAACCCCGACAGCATTCAAACCGAACTTGGCAACAGACTGTACTGATTTCAGCATAGGCATCTCCTGATTGTTAAACCAGTCAACGCAGAGCCAAAGTATCAACAGCAGCCATGCCCCGACACTTCCGATAGAAAGTCCAAGACCCACGATGGCAGAACCGTGAATTTCAAGGTGAAGGCCGCGCCAAGCTTTCGCTCAACACGGCCCTCGAATATCCCGGGGAGACTCGAACTCCCGACCTCAGGTTTATGAAACCCGTGCTCTATCCAGCTGAGCTACGTGACCATCTACGCCTAATATGGCATGCCGTGAGGCCAGAGTCGATAGGTGAGCTAATTATAGCAATAAAATCAAATAATTACCGTCCTTGCGGCCGCAGCCTCCTCAACCACCACCGGCTCTATCGGAGCCACATGAGCAGAGTTATGGGCGCCGCGTAGCGCGACGCGCGGCTACGGCTTTTCGCCCCGGCGCAACGACTTCGGCCTTTTTGGGGGTTGCACGGATTCTGGATAGAAGAACCAGTGCTGCACAGTCAGCCGAGTTATGAGCTTAGCGCGGGAAATCAATCGGATGTTGAGCAATATTGCGACGTGGGAGAAGCGATTCCGAGCCACGCTGCCGTCCGACGTTTCGTCGTCGCCACGACGATGTGGCGCCTTCGAGAATTGCAGGGCATCCACCCGAGACTTCACCGCCGGGTCGCTGAACGAGATACCGAACGAGTGAGCGAACTCATTTCGTATCTTTCTCATCAGATGAATGTCACTGGCCTCCTCATCGGAAATGAGGCCGAAGGCGTGCGCAGCTTCGACACGAGAAGCGAAGGTGCCTAGAGGAGCGTTGAAGCCATCTAGCAGCTTGCCGCTCGACGGGACATCCGCAAGAAAATTTCGGATCAACTCGGTTAGGACTAGGTCGAGCATAGAAATCGCGAGCAGAGCTATGCCGCGCTCGGTTTCTTCCATGAATTCGGCACTGTACTTGTCAAACTGATCGGTGAGGTCGCTTATTGTCGCTTCTGACATCGGTCTCTCCAAGGCACGACACCGACACCCTACCACAAACAACGAGGGGCGCCGTAGCGCCCCGTAATGGTGTGTCCCGAAACCCGCACCCCCGTTATGGCACGAGGTAAGCCCTTACAGCTTATTCAAAATTTGGTCGAACTAGAATCGCTCGAGGTGGGCCAGCGCCTTGTTGAGGCCGCGAACTCTTCGTAACCTACGCTGCCGACCTTGCAGCGACGGTAGTGCGACGGTCCGCTTTCAGCCGTCAATTCGCTAAACCAGACATTCAGCTTACGGCCCCATGAATGCCATTCAGCTGCACGACATCCTATAGATGCGTTCGAGTTCCTAGTTCAGCGCCCTTAAGCCCGCGATAATCCGACAGGACGGCGCCCGCCTGAGGCAGCTTGAACCTAGCACGAGCAAGCGCCGGCGGCGATATTGAAGAGATAAGAAACTCGGGCTCGGACGGACAAGCAGGGCTAGTGCGTTAGAATTCTATGCAGAACACCATTTATGTGCCGCTGAAGTGCTTCCACAGCGGCCGACTCGTTGCGCTCAGCGATGGCATCGAGCACCGCCTGGTGCTCCTGCATCGACTTCACCGTGTTTTTAGGACCCACCGCATCAGGATTGAGAAGGCGCAGGAGGTACATCTTCTGTGAATTTCGAAGGTAATTGACCGTCACCTGCTCGTTTCCGAGAGCCGCGATGAACGCGCCGTGGAACTCGACCTCAAGGTCCCTCACTGGCAGCCGGTAGGCCTGCGGATCAGGGTTATCCTGCACGAAAGCGATGATATCCTTATGCCCGCGCTGCATTCTCTTCAGCCATGCTTCATCCGCCGCCTCGACGAACCGTCGAAGTCCTTCGCGCTCAAGGATCTCGCGGTACTGAAACGTGCCACCCACGAACTTGACGTCCGGATAGAAGATGGTCAGACCGCGCTTTTTGCGAATTTCGATTAGCCCTTCAGCTTCGAGCAGCACCGAAATCTCCCGCATGCGTGACAGGCCGAGACCAATGGTCGTGCCCAGCTCATCCTGAGTCAAGGTCTGCCCCAGGAGCAGGCGACCTTCGATCAGTGCATCGAAAAACCTTGCCAGCGCTGAGGTGTTCCTGCTTCGGGTCATTGCCGCTTCCTTGTCCGACCGCTGGCTTTAGCGATCTTCCCGAACAATGTCACCTCCACCAGCCAAGCGTGTTGACAACGCGCAAACTACCCAATTAACCTACCTCAAATCAGATATAAAATATATCTGAAAGCGCAACGTCGCTATTTTCAGTGGGTGTCTGCTCGCTGGTAAGGGAGGAAGATGATGAAGACTGTTCATCTGCGCGGTTTCAACCGCGCTCGCCGTATCGTTGTATCAGCAGTAATAATTAGCGCATTGATGGCCGGCACCTCTGGTTTCGCTACTGGCCAGGACCAACCGTATTCCGGAACTCAGCTGACTTACTGGGGAGGTTTGATCTTTTCGGAAGATGCAAATCAGCTCCTTTCCGACACGATCGCCCAATGGGGCGAAGCCAACGGCGTTCAAACCGAAGTCGTGATGATCAATCAGAATGAGACCGTTCAGCGTGTCTCCGCAGCGGTGGAATCCGGCACCATGCCTGATGCCCTCGATCTCAGCCTCGATCTGCTGATGATCATGTCCCGCCAGAATGTCTTCGCTCCGCTAGACGAGCTCTACAATCGTGTAGGAGAAGCCCAAGGCGGCTGGTACGGATCGATTGACCTGGCGACCGACACAACCGAGGTAGCCGGCGGGCGCACGGGCCTTCCATTCGGCGCCTCGGGTAACTTGCTGCTGCGTCGTACTGATCTGTTGGAGGCTGCGGGTTTTGACTCTGCGCCAGCGACTTGGGAGGAGCTGGTTGCACAGGCAGAGGCGGTTAACGCCCCACCAGTATCCGGGCTGGGTCTGGCGCTGTCCAATGTTGGCGATGGAAATGTGCAAGCCTCGGTTCTGCAATCCTTTGGTGGACGCATCGCCAATGATGCGGGCGAGAACGTCACCATCAAGTCCGAAGAGACTCGAACCTACCTTACCTGGCTGAAAGATGCTTGGGATCGTGGCGTATTTCCACCTGGCAATGCCACTTGGGACGGAGCTGGTGACAACCAGGTTTATCTGTCAGGCCAAACAGCCTTCATCGCGAACACAGGCTCCGTAGGAATTGCCGCCCGCAACGATGACCCTGAGCTTTACGAGTTTACGGCCTATTCGGCACTGCCTGCGGGCCCTACGGGCACCATCTCGCCCATTACGCCTCAGGTGCGCGCCGTTTCGGCGACAAGCGATAACCAGCAAGCAGCGATGGCTCTGCTCGAACACCTGTCGCAGCCTGAATTTCTGCAGGAGTACTACAAGCTGGCTATCTATGGTCCAGTTCTTCAGGGACAGGCAGGGTTTGAGGCGTTCAATGGGGAAGACCCCATTCATGCCGGCCTGCTCGACCTTGTTCAAAAGGGCACTGCTCCTGGATATCCAGACGTCTACAACTCTGCCTATGCGGACTTCATGGCGAACTTCATCGTTCCCAAGATGGCTCAACGCGTGGTGATCGATGGCTGGGACTTTGACCGCGCCATGGATGAAGCCCAGGCAGCTGGGCAAGCGATCTACGACAAGTATTGATCCTCATAGCCGGGCGGCAAGCGCCGCCCGCCCCCTCCATGTTGCGAGCATCACATGACCGACACTCCGGTTGTCCGGCGGCGGCAATGGCTAACTGATAGTCGTCGTACGCACCTTTTCGCCTATGCGCTGGTGGTGCCGGTGCTGCTTCTCATCATTGGGCTCATCGCCTATCCGTTCGGCTTTGCCATCTGGGTGTCCTTCACCGATCGGGTAATCGGCAGTGTCGGCAATTTCGTCGGGCTGGCCAACTTCGAGTATTTGTCGCGCAACGCAACATTTGGCGCAGCTATATCGAACACGATTTTCCTCGTTGTGGTCACCGACATCCTCAAGCTTGGAATCGGGCTGGGCCTTGCTCTGCTCGTCAATCAGCAGCTGCCAGGGCGGGGTTTGTTTCGCTCCTTTTTGATGCTGCCCTGGGCCATGCCTGCCTTTGTCGCCTTTCTCACCTGGCGCGTTCTCTACCAGCCTGTAGGCGGCGGCCTCAATCTGGTGCTGACCCAAACCGGCATCTACCCTCATGTAATCGATTGGCTCGGTCAGCGCCCCACAGCCATGCCGTCAGTGATCCTCGCCTCGGTCTGGCGAGGTTTCCCGTTCTGGTTCATCTCGATACTTGCAGCTTTGCAGTCCATTCCCAAGGAGCTGTATGAAGCGGCTCGTGTCGACGGGGCCAACGCGTGGCAACGCTTCTGGATGGTCACGGCACCTGGCATTCGGCAAGTAGTGCTGGTTACGGCCCTTTTGTCCTCCATCTGGACTGCCAACGCGTTCGAACATGTCTGGCTTTTGACCCAAGGTGGCCCATCTGATGCGACCATGGTCTTTCCGGTTCTAGCCTATTTCGGGATGCAGACGCAGCGCATCGGCGAGGCCGCCGCAGTGTCTGTATCCATGATGCCGGTGTTGCTCGTGCTGCTTTTTGCAGTAACGGCCGTCATGCAGCGGGATGATGAGCGATGACCGGCGTGAGTTCAGAGCGGTCGATACATGATCACAAGCGCTCAGGTATGAGCGAACGAGGGCGTATGATCCTTGGTCGAGTGCTGAGCTACCTGGCGCTGGGCATCGCAGTTCTGCTCATACTGTTTCCCATCTATTGGATGGTTATCACCTCGCTCAAATTGCCCCGTGAAATCTACCGTGTACCGTCGCTATGGCCGAAGGCATTCACCCTCGACAACTATCATGCCCTGCTTTTCGACGAAGGTTTTCTACGTCCTATACTCAACAGCCTAATTGTCGCCACCACCGTAACTGTCGTTTCTGTGATCTTCTCGGCGTTCGCCGCCTACTCTATGGTCCGGTTCCGCTACCGTTTCAGAGGACTCATCGGGCGGCTGATCCTTTTCGCCTATCTTACGCCTGGGTCGCTACTATTCATTCCTCTGTCCATCCTGATGGCCCAAGTGGGCCTGTCGAACAGCCTCCAAGGACTAATTCTGGTAGATCTGGCGTTCTCCGTGCCGCTCGCCACGTGGCTCCTGCAGGGCTATTTCCGAAGCGTACCGCGGGAGCTCGAGGAACAGGGGCTGATCGATGGGCTGAGCCGGATGGGCGCCCTGCTACGGATCGTGCTCCCGTTGTCCGCACCTGGCATCGCCGCAGTGTCGATATTTGTCTTTACCGGGGCTTGGAATGAGCTGCTGTTTGCTCTTGTGCTGGTGAGTTCGGAAAATCAACGCACTGCACCGCTGGCGCTCAACTACCTTATAACTTCGGATGTGCTCCCCTGGGGACCCTTGATGGCCGGCGCCGTCATCTCCTCGCTCCCCCTAATGATCCTCTATTTCGTTGCCCAGCACTTCATGGTGCAGGGGCTGACGGCCGGCTCCGTCAAGGGCTGAACGTTCTCACTTTTAAGGACCGCACAATGACTATCCGCATCGCAGTTGGCCAGTTCCACGATCTCACGGACGAACGCCTTCGCTTCGCCGCTCAAATCGGCGCCACCGGCATCCAGATGAACAATCCAAGCTTGCCAGGAGAGACCCGCTGGGAGGAAAAGGATGTTCGGGCCTTGGTGGAGAAGGTGGGAGCAGCCGGGCTGAAATTCGAAGCCATCGAGAACGTGCCCACGCACTTCTATCACAAGGCCATGATGGGCCTGGAAGGTCGCGACGAGCAGATCGAAAATTACCAGGCCACCATCCGGGCTGTGGCGCGGGCGGGCGTGCCAATCCTAGGTTATCACTTCATGCCCAACTCGGTCTGGAGCACAGACCGCAACGCGCCTACGCGCGGAGGCGCCGTGGCCCGTCGGTTCGACATGGCCACTGTCGACGCCAATGCCGGGGACCTTCATACCCTCCGCTCCTATATGCCGACGACTTTGGGGCACGCCTTTTCCATGCCGCTCAAGAGCAGGGAAGAGGCGGTGATCACAGAAGAGGAAATGTGGGCCAACTACGAATACTTCATCAACGCCGTACTCCCGGTCGCAGAGGAAGAAGGCATTCGACTGGCTTTACATCCGGACGATCCCCCGGTGCCGATGCTCGGTGGAGTTGCCCGCCTGTTCTACCGGCAGGAAGGCTTCAAGCGTGCCTTCGACATGGCGGGCGCAAGTAAGGCTTGGGCCCTCGACCTATGTCTTGGGTGCTGCTCGGAAATGCCAGGCGGCAAGGTCAACGTCTCTGAGATGATCGAGTATTTCGGACCAAGAGGCGCCATCGCCTACATTCACTTCCGTGATGTTCAGGGGTCCGTTCCCGACTTCACGGAGTGCTTCATAGGTGACGGCAATTTCGATCCTGCTGAGGTCATGGTGCTGCTCGCCAAGAGCGGTTTCGATGGTTTCCTGCTTGATGACCACGTTCCCACGATGGATGACGACAGCAGCTGGAATCATCGCGGACGCGCTCATGCTATCGGCTACATGCAGGGATTGCTTCGCATGGCCGAGTTCTTACAGGCGGCCTGAAAGGATGCTCTATGGCGAACCTGACCATTCGCGACGTTCGTAAATCTTACGGCAGCGTCCCGGTGCTGCATGGGGTCTCCATCGAAATTCCCGATGGAGAGTTCGTCATTCTTGTTGGACCCTCCGGGTGCGGTAAGTCCACGCTGCTTCGCATGATTGCGGGGCTTGAAACCATAACTAGTGGCGAGATCGAGATCGGTGAACGGGTCGTCAATGACTTGCCACCACGCGCCCGAGATATCGCCATGGTATTCCAAAACTATGCTCTTTATCCGCACAAGAACGTGGCCGAGAACATGGGTTACGCGCTTAAGCTAGCTGGCCGGTCAAAGGAGGAGATTGCGAAACGGGTAAACGCGGCTGCTGACATACTCGATCTGAAGCCGTTGCTCGACCGCCGCCCCTCGCAGCTATCTGGTGGCCAGCGTCAACGCGTTGCCATGGGCCGCGCCATCGTGCGGGATCCGAAGGTCTTCCTGTTTGACGAGCCTTTGTCAAACCTTGACGCCAAGCTACGCGTCGCCATGCGTTCCGAAATCAAGGAGCTGCACCAGCGGCTCAAAACCACCACGGTCTATGTAACTCATGACCAGATTGAAGCCATGACGATGGCCGACCGCATCGTAGTCATGCATTCCGGGGTAGTTGAACAGGTTGGTGCACCACTGGATCTTTATGATCGGCCGGCCAACACCTTTGTTGCAGGCTTCCTTGGTTCACCGGCCATGAATATTCTTCCTGGTCAGATTCGGCGGGAGAATGGCACAACCATTTTCGACCTTGCTGGAGGCGGTATCCTGCTGCTGCCGCCAGGTACAGAGGGGGAGGCGGGACAACCATTGTTGCTGGGGGTTCGCCCTGAGCACATTGCTGTCGATCCGACCGGCGATGCCTCCTTCGATGCAGATGTTGTAGTGCTCGAACCAACGGGCGCCGATACGCTGATCACAACGCGTATCGGTAGCACTGACCTGCTAGTGCTGATACGTGACCGCATGGAAGCCGCCGTCGGCAAGCCCCTGCAACTGGCGATCCAACCAGGCCGCCTTCACCTGTTTGAGCCTAATAGCGGCAGGCGGCTATAACGCTATTTGAATTCGATAGCGTAAGCGTTTGCACCGTCGATCGTCTAGGGACCCAAAGCACTAGCACGCAGCTCATCGGCCATGATCCAGAGTATGTTGGGTTTGCTCATAAGGAACTTCTGTGGCGTGATTGGTCAGTATGGACATGGGCTTGCTGGCTCTTGCCGCTGCCGTGCGATTTCGTCGACCAAGCTCAGTAGGTGGTTCGCCCGCCGGAAAGATCGAACACACTGGCAGTCGTGAAGCTGTTTTCCCGCGAAACCAGCCAGGCTACCATGGCGGCGGCTTCCTCGACTTCAAGGAAGCGCCCGCGTGGGATGCGGACCAGCATGTATTCGATGAATTCGGGCGTAAGGGTATCGAGAATGCGCGTCTTGGCGGTCGCGGGCGTAACGGCGTTGACCGCGATGTCGTATTTGGCCAACTCCTTGCCGAGCGACTTGGTGAGCCCGATGACCCCAGCCTTAGCAGCGGAATAGGCGGAGAGATTGGGATTGCCCTCCTTGCCCGCGACCGAGGAGATGTTGACGATTCGACCGTAGTTGCGCGCCTTCATCGATCCGATGACGACCTTGTTCACGTAGAAGGTGCCGTTGAGGTTGATCTCCACCACCCGTCGCCATTCGTCCGGATCATAGTCTTCCAGCGCTGCATTGGTGCCGGCGATACCGGCCGAGTTGACGAGGATGGACACCGGCCCGACCGCCGCTTCGACCTGCGCATGCGCGGCCATAAGGCCCGGCAGGTCGGTGATGTCGACCACGACTCTGGATGCGTCCGAGCCCAGCGCGGCAACCGCAGTCGCCAGCAGTTCGGGGTTGAGATCCCACAGGCTCACCCTGGCACCGCTGTCGATGAGGCGCTTGGCAATGGCAAATCCCAGCCCCTGGGCTCCGCCAGTGACGACGGCTGTCTGGTTGGAAAGGTCTATGGCGTTCATCTGGGTTTTCCTGTGTCGAACTTTGGTAAAGGGGCGCTAGTGCCGCTCAGCAGGCGCTCCATGTTGTCGTGGAGCATGGCCCTGTGCGCCTCGGCGGGGAACGGCGCATGACGCGTGAGCATGGACAGGGTCTGGCCATAGGTCATGTGCCGACGGCTCACCGGATAATCGGAGCCCCAGACGATGCGCTCGGCTCCAAAGCGCGCCAGCACCGGCGCCCACTGGGGCTGAGCCTCGGGGTAGGGAAACTCCTGCGGGGGCAGGGTGATGTTGCCCATGCCCGAATATTTGAGGTGGATATTGGGGCAGTCGGCCAGGGAAATGACCGGGGTGCGGGCATCGGCCCCCCCGCCATGGCGATCTCCCAGATGGGCGAGGTGATGCAGCAAAATCTGCAGCGAAGGCAGCCGGGTGGCGAGCGCGCGCACCGCTTCCATCTGGTGCGGTAGGGCGGACAGGCTCACAAGCAGTGATCGCTCCGACGCCAATTGCATGAAGGGCAGGCCCTCGGGCCCGGTCAGCCAGCTGCCGTCCTCGCCTGCGTCCAAATAATGAGTAAAGCCCGCAAAATGCCAGCGTCTCAGGGCCTGATCGAGCCGTTGAACGGCGCCGGGGGTCCGAAAATCGGGACTCCAGCGGCATTCGAGGTCTGGGAACACGACGAAGCGGCCGGGGTGAAGCGCGGCGGCTTCGAAGGCATAGTCCACATTCCCAGCATTGCCCCCGATCCGGGCACAGATGACCACCGCACGCTCTACGCCGTTCTGATCCATTTCGAATAGCATCTGTTCGGCCCGGGCGCGGGTGCCCGGATCGGGAACGGGGGGCTGGTAGGGCCAGCGCTCCCAGATATGGGTATGGGCGTCGATGGTCATGCAACCAGCGCGTCCGCTTTGGCTTGGCTGACCGCCAGCTGAATCTGCGCGGCCGTCACGGCGGTCTCGCCGACACGAGCAGGCGCGGCGACGGCGCGATACGGCCCGGTGCGGTAAAGTAGCACCTGGTCCTGGGGTGCCAAGACCGGCGGGCGCGCTTCATACAGGTTCCAGGGCGTGTCGGGATCGGGGGAGGGCACCGCTTCGATCAGCGAGCGGGTGTAGGGATGGGCGGGATCGTGGATGACCTCTTCGGTGGCGCCCACTTCCATGATCTGGCCGCCATGCAGCACCACGACGGAATCGGCCACCTGATAGGCCGTGGTAAGATCATGGGTGACATAGATCAGCGATATGCCGCGGCTGCGATTCAGCTCGTAAAGGATCTCGAGGATGGTCGAGCGGAGCGAGGCATCGACCATGGACACGGGTTCGTCTGCCAGGATGATATGGGGTTCAAGCAGCAGGGCGCGGGCAATCATCACCCGCTGGCGTTGTCCACCCGAAATCTGGTGCGGGTATTTTCCCAGCGTCTGGGCCGGATTGAGCCCAACGCTGCGCAGCGTTTTTTCGATCAGGTCGTAGGACTGGTCGCGCGAAGCGGAAAGCCCGAAGGCCTTAAGCGGTGCCAGCAGGGGATGATCGATCTTGTAGAAGGGATTAAAGGCGTCGAACGGATCCTGGAAGATGGCCTGGACTTCACGCCGGAACCGCTTCTGTGCCGCCCCGTCCATCCTGGTGAGGGGCTGGCCGTCATAGACTACCTCGCCACTGGTGGGATGCTGGAAGCCCAGAAGCATGCGCAGCAGCGTGGTCTTGCCGCTCCCGCTTTCACCCACCACTGCCGTGATGGCGGGATGAGCGCCCCCCGCGGCCAGCGACACATTGGCAAGGGCTTGCTTACCCAAGAAGGAGACGGAGGCCGCCCGCACTTCAAGAAGCTTGTTCATGGTCACACCCCTTCCTGGAATGCGGCGGGTCGTACCGGCCGCGCCGCACCGGAACGGAAGGATTTGCGCCGGTCAAAGGAGGGCAGGGAGTTGATCAGCATCCTGGTGTATTCGTGCTGGGGATTGGCGAAGATGTCGCGCACCGAACCCGTTTCAACGAGCCTGCCCTTGTACATGACGCCCAGGCGCGTGACGAAATGGGCCATCAGGGCCATGTCGTGGCCGATGAGAATGACGGCGGCGCCGAGATCCTGCTGGACACGGCCAAGCGTGGCGAGCACCTGCTTTTGCACGATCACGTCAAGGGCGCTCGTGGGCTCGTCGGCCAGGATCAGCGAGGGCCTGAGGGCGATGCCCATGGCAATGCAGACGCGCTGCTTCATGCCCCCCGATAGCTCATGCGGGTAGTGATGGCGCATCTCGGGCGCCAGCCCTACCTGCGTGAGAAGCTCGGAGATGATCGCGGCGCGCTGCCCCCGGTTGTGACGAACGCCATGATCATCGAAGATGTCGCCCATCTGCTCGCCAATGCGCAGCACCGGGTTTAGCGAGCTCATGGCGCCCTGCGGCACCAGCGAAATCTCCGCAAACCGCAGGCTGCGATACTCGGCATCCGACACCCCCGCGAGATCGCGCCCGTTGTGGCGCATCCCGCCCGAGCTCACCCGCCCGCCCCGCAGCATGCGCATCAGCGCCAGGATGGTGGTGGACTTGCCCGAGCCGGACTCGCCCACCAGACCGAAGCGCTCGCCGCGGTTGAGCGAGAAGCTGACATCGTCGACGGCGCGAAACACGCCGCCCCTGGTGCCATAGTCGATGACCAGCTGGTCCACCTCAAGAACGGGCACGCTCATCAAATAGCCCCCAGCCGCTTGTTGACAAAGGAATCCATCCCCGCCGAGGTCAGCATCAGACCCACAAAGATCGTAGCGATGGTCAGGATAGGCGGACCCCACCACCACCACATGCCGCGGATGATGGCGCCGTAGAACTGGGCCCAATAGATGGTCATGCCCAGCGTCAGCTCGTTTTGCGGTCCAAGGCCCAGTGCTTCAAGGCCCACCGTGGCGAGCATGGCATTGGAAACGGTGATCACGAAGCTGGCGGCGATAAAGGGCAGCAGGTTAGGCAGCACCTCGACGAACACGAGCTTGAGCCCCGATGTGCCGTTGAGGCGGGCCACCTGCACATAGCCGCGCCCGCGTAGGGACAGGGTTTGCGCCCTGATGGTGCGGGCGGCCACCATCCAGGAGAGCGTGGCGACAATCACCGCCATCAGTTCCACGGTCATTTCGCGGACATTGGCCGCGACCAGCACAAGAATGGCGATTCCAGGAATGGTCATCATTACGTCGGAGGCAAGACGGATCACGGTGTCCACCCAGCCGCCGACGAAGCCGGCGACCAGCCCGAGAGCCACCCCGACCGAGAGGCTGATCAAACCGGCGGTGAGACCGATGCGCAGGGTTTGCGGCATGGCGAGGATCATCACCGTGAACATGTCGCGGCCCTGCCCGTCGGTGCCGAACCAGTGTTCTGGCGTTGGCGGGGACCGGGGGATGGTCGAGCCGACGCGACTATTAGCGAAATCAACGAAAAACGGGCCCAACACGGCCAGAAGGCAGATGGCCAGCAACAGCGACAGCCCCAGCAACAGGGTCTTGTTGCGCGCGAGCTCGGCAGCGAAGGAGGAGAAGCGGCCCATCGTCATTTTCCCTTCGCGATCCGCGGATCGATCAGCGGGTAGATCAAGTCGAGGATGAACATGGCGATGGCGATCGAAACCGACAGCAGCAGCACGATGCCCTGGATCACGAAGTAATCCTTGGACTGGATCGCCTGATAGAGCCGGAAGCCAATGCCGGGATAGGAAAAGATGACCTCCACCAGAATGGCCCCGGAAACAATATGGCCCAGCGCCATGGCCAGCTTAGTCATCTGCGGCAGCAGGGCATTGCGCATCCCGTAGCGTAGGAAGATACGCCTAGGCCTGAGCCCCTTGGCGTCGGCCAGCGCGATATAGTCTTCGCCCAGCACCGACACCATCATGCCGCGCATTCCGATGGCCCAAGCGCCGATCTCGGCGATGATGATCGACAGGAGCGGCAGGGTGGCGTGCCACGCAATGGCACGGATGGATTCCAGGTTGAAGCCCGCGCTCATGCCGAACGGCATGCCCCCGCCGGCCGGGAAGAACCTGAAGACCACCGCAAAGAAGTAAAGCAGGATCATCCCGATCAGAAAGTAAGGGACGGAGGACAGCAGCAGGACGCCCGAGCCAAAGCTCTTGAGGAGCCGGGGACTGCGCGGCCAGCCCATTAGGCCGCCCAGCAAGGTGCCGATGGTGAAGCTGACCAGTGTCGCAAAGCCCAGCAGTCCTAGCGTCCAGGGCAGGCCGGCCAGAATGGCGTCACCCACCCGTTCGGGGTAGTTGGTGAGCGAAAAGCCCAGGTCGAGGCTGAACACCGACTGCCAATAGACCAAATATTGCGTGAAGATGGGCTGGTCGAGCCCGAACCGCGCCCGATAGGAGGCGACCATCGCGCCGACATCGCCCATGGCGCCGCCGCCCGAAGCCATCAATTGGTTGAGCTGGTTTTCGATGGGATCGCCCGGCATCAGGCGCGGCAGGGCGAAATTGATCGACACCGCCAGAAAGACCACCAGCAGCATGATGCCGAACCGGCGGGCGACATAGTCCCAATAACTCGCTGTCATCGCGTCCGCCTATGCCCGCATCGCTTCAAGCAGGTCTTGGGTAAGGCCCAGCCCGAATCCGGGCGCGTTATTGGGGACTAGGTGGCCATTCTCCGGCACGGCCATCCCGGGAAACACCAAGGTTTCCTTGAGTGGCACCCCGGCACCGGCGCCCACGAAATACTCCCCCCAGCGCACATTGGCATTGGCAAAGCTGAAGTGCTGCCCATAGGGGGTGTTCATGCCGGCATGCAGCATCACTTCGATGCCGGATGCCTCGGCCAGGTGGTTGATGCGCTGGCAGGCGGTGAAGCCGCCCACCCAGCAGATATCGGGCTGGAAGATGTCAACGAGCCCCCGCTTGGCGGCGTGGGCAAACGGAAACTGGGTGTACCAGTGCTCGCCGGTCGCCAACGAAATGAAGGGCACGCGGCTGCGCAGGGTTTCGTGGGCGTCCAAATTGTCGGGGTTGAGACAATCCTCAATCCAGCGCAGGCCCAGGGGGCGCAGGCGTTCCGCCAAGCGGACGGCGAATTCCACGTCAAAGGCCATCCAGCAGTCCAACATCAGCTCGACATCCGGACCGATAAGTTCGCGGGTCCTGGCGACGAGGTCCTCGTTTTTCGAGAGGGCGTCGAGACCATCGAACAGGCCGTAAGGGCAGGCCAGCTTGGTGGCGTTGAAGCCCAGCTCCATGTGCCATTCGGTGTCGTTTCCGGTGGCATAGCAGAACTGGCTGTCGCGCACGGGGCCGCCGGCGAGTTCATAAACCGGGGTCTTGAGCAGCTTTCCCTTGAGATCCCACAGCGCCAGGTCGACGGCGCTGATGGCATAGGATGCCAGCCCACCCGAGCCATAAGGCATGGATATGCGCATCATCATGTCCCACACCCGGTCGGTGGCCATGGCGTTCTCGCCGACAAGCAATGGCGCGAAGTGCTCGTTGATGAGGCTGATCACGGGCTGGCCGTTGCGGGTGACGCCAAAGCCGGTAGTGCCGTCATCGGCGGTGACCAGACAGCCCACCGGGCCATCATAGCGCCAGGTGGAGCGCAGTTTCTTGAATCGCCGATAGCCCGACATCGGCCCGGCAACCTCCGCGCCAGCCGTCCAGGGTGGACGCTTAGGGGTGGTCCTTTCGGTGCCCAGATCGCCCTTGTAGAGGGCCCCCACCATCTCATTGCGGATGGCAAAGGCTTGGATGCTCTGGATTTTGGCCATCAAGGATTACTCTCGGAGTGTTCGAATGCAGAAAGAGGAAAGGGGGCGGCCCTCCGCCCCCCTTGATCGCCTCAGGGTTGGGTGGGCGTCAGGTTGTGGACCACCAGGGCGAAGCCTTCCCAGGGCAGGTATGGCGCGACATAGGGGTTTTCGGCGTTCGGATAGCCGGTCCAGTAGGTAGAGTTGAACACGAGGGTGTGGAATTCCTCGGCGAGCGAAATCTCCGGCAGGTCGCGGGCAAAGATCTCCGTGGCCTGCTTGACCAGTTCGACATAGTCCGCATTGTCCGGCGATGGCTGCATCTGCTCCATCTGGTCGAGAATGGCATCGAGCTCGGGATTGGCGTAACGCGTCGGCGCCCGCAGGTTCTTGGTGCTTTCCCCCGGAGCGGCGGCATATTTGGAGTGGAAGTGCTCCAGCGTCTGCCAGGGGTCGTAAAGGCTGCCGCAATGGGGCCCGACATTCATCTGGAAATTGCCCGCAACCATTGCGTCCGTCAGTGCCGTGCCCTGCTGCACTGACAGCAGTGAATCGAAGCCAGCCGTCTGCAATTGCTGGGACAGCACCGGGCCGATGGGATCGCCCTGAGCAACCTGCAGCTCGATCTGCAATGGAGTGCCATCCGCATTGGCCCATTTGCCATCGCCCGTCCGTGTGAAGCCCGCGCCTTCCATCAACTCGGCGACCTTCTCGCGGTCTTGCGTCTTCAAATCGGCGACGCCGGGCACTTCGGTGAGCTGATCCACATAGTCGACCAGGCCCTGATAGGATGACATCGGCAGCACGGCTTCGGCAACCGAGCCCTCATAGGCCAGGTTCACCACTTGGTTGCGGTCCACTGCGGCATTGATGGCCTGGCGCAGGGCCACATTGTCGAAGGGCGCCTGTTGGGTGTTGAAGCGGATGGCGAAGGTGCAGCCATCGGGCGCGCCCCAGACCGGCCCCTCCGCATTCCATGACACCAGGCCTTGGTTCTGGAAGCGGATCGCTTCGAACTGCCCGGGCTGGATTGAGCGGCCCATGTCGATCTGGTTGCCGGCAAAAAGCTGCGGCATGGCTTCTTGGGTGGCTGGAACGTAAACGACGCGCTGCACCTGCGGCATGGCCTTGGCAACGCCCGCATCGGCCGCCCACCAGCTGTCGCGCAGATCATAGATCACCGAACTGGCATCGGCCTTGACCAGCTTGAATGGCCCGGTGCCCACTGGCCAGCCCTTTTCCAAGTCAAGGTTGTTAAAGGTCATCGGGTCCTGACCTTCCCAGATATGCTTGGGCACCACAATGAAGCGAGTCGACTGACCCGTGGCGAGGAAATCGGCAGCCCAGCGTGGGCCGGCCTTGTTCAGCGTGACCTTGACGGTCAGGGGATCCACGATTTCGGCCGATTTTACCCATTCGGCAATGGCTGAGGAGAACATCAGGTCCGGCGCGGCGGCCTTGAGCATGTCGAAGGTGAAGGCAACGTCCTCGGCATCTAGGGCTTCACCATCGCTCCACTTGACCCCATCGCGCAGCTTGATGGTGATCTCGGTGAAGTCGTCGTTATAGGTGTAGCCCTCGGCTTGCCAGGGGATCAGCTCGTTGGTGTTGTGGTTGGTATAGAACAGCGCTTCGTTGACCGTGTAGTGCAGGCTGTTGCGCTGGTGCAGCAGCACGCCGGCATAGGGATTGAAATTTTCGGGCGCCGGAACCTGATTGTGGAAATCCCAGCCCTGACTGATCAGCGTCCGGTTGCGCGGCACATCCGGAAGCGATTGCGCGCTGGCAAGGCTGGTGCCCATCATCAGTCCTGCAAGCGCGCTGGCGCCCGCAACCCGGAACAATCGCCGTCCCAGATTTGGTTTGGTGCTCATAGTTTCCTCCCAGTTGGTGCATCGGGCTTGCCCCTTTGCGGTTGCAGTCTGGCCTTGGGTCCGTTGGCCTTAGGCCGTTAGGTGAAAGACATGCTCGATCGGTTCGTGCCTTGGCCGATCGCCATCCATTTCAAGGATGTCGGCCATGAACAGCCGCCAGCGCAGGATCACCGGGTCGGCCGGCGCCGATGAATCCGGCGCATGCCGGCGCAGGATATGGCCGAAGACGCGGCGGCTCGGCTCATGCAGGAAGATGTCATAGTGTAGGATGCCGGAGGCCTTGAGCGCGGTCACCATCTCGGGCCAGATTTCGGCATGGCGGCGGCGATACTCGGCGATGCGGCTAGGCTGGATCGTGAGGATGAACGCTTCGCTGTGCAGGCCCGCCAAATCGCTCATTTGGTCCCGTCCGATGCAATCTGAACGGGCGCGCCGTTCGCCTGGCTCGATGCGAGCATCGCCGCGATCGTGGCAGTGGTGCGGGCCCCGATATCCCCCGGTGACAGGTTTTGCCCGCGCCCAAGGGCGAGGTCGACCAGGGCGTCCACCGGTCCCTTGCAGTTGTAGATCCAGGTACCGGGCGCGATAGCCACCACCTCGTTGCGCCCGTCATAGCGCCGGATTTCGCAGAAATCCCGGTCGAGCTCGACCACCATGATGCCTTCGGAGCCCGTTAGGAAGAAGCGCATGAGACCGCGATTGCCCTGGGGCATGGCGGCAGCGCCCGAGATGGCGACAACGGCGCCGTTGCTGAGCCGGAGGGCGGCCGAATTGGCCAGATCGACCCCCTCGTGCAGGAGGCTGTTGGCCGAAACGGCCACCGGGTGGAGCCCGGTTAGAAAATACAGCAAGGCCAAGGAATGAGACAACTGGCCAAAGGCAAAGCCGCCGCCCCGCGAAGGGTCCTGCCAGGTAGACCGGTCGGGCCGGAAAAACGAGGTCTGCCAGGACCCGAGGCCCTGGTCGCCGGCAAACACATCCCGCGTGGCGGAGATGAAGCTCGTCATGACGTGCTCGATACGGCCGATCGCGCCATCGGCTAGGCGCTGCCGCAGGACATCGATCTGATCGAGATAGTTGTAACCGTTGGCCAAGAGGAGGTGCCGATCACGAGCACGGGCGATGCGCACCAGTTCCCAGGCTTGGTCCGGATCAAGGGTCATCGGCTTTTCACACAGCACATGGGCGCCCCCTTCGAGCGCTGCCCGGGCGTGCTCGAAGTGCAGGTTATGGGGCGATGCGACGACCACGAGGTCGGGTTTACGGGCGAGCACCGGGCCGGCAGCTTCAGATGCGAAGCGAAAGCCGAAATGGGCGCGTACGCGCTCGAGCTCGCTCGCCCCGAGCCTGCACACACCGTCCAGCTCGACGTCGGCGCGACTGGCAAGTGCGGGGATATGGTTCTGCGCGGCATACCAGCCAGCGCCGATAACGGAAGCACGCAGGCGTTTGTCGCTAATCTCTAACCCCCTTATGTTAGCGCTGTCCATTTCCGCGCTAGTTGAAAATCTGATCTGTCCCCGGCACACCAAGAACACGACGCAGCCGTTGCGGCAGCAGCCGCCTTCACGTAGAAGGATGCAGGATAGCCCTTGGTTAGCGCTGTCCACAACCGAGAGTTATCACCGTGCCTGATCACCCGTCAAGCGATGCCAAAGCAACTCATGCTGAAGTTGAACTCTCCGCGGTCCGGCTCCAGGAAGTGGCCGAGGCGGCTGGCGTATCGACGATAACGGTCTCGCGCTGCATCAACAATCCGGCCCGAGTTTCCGAAAAAACCCGCGAGCACGTGCTCAAGATAGCCAACCGCATGGGCTATATCCCCAACCGGCTTGCATCGAGCCTAGCTTCGGCGCGGTCCATGGTCATCGGCGTCGTCGTGCCGACGATCGCCAACCCCATTCACGGCATGGTGTTGCAAGGCGTAGCCGATATCCTGGAGCCGGCGGGCTACCAGGTCCTCTTGGGCAATTCGCATTTTTCCAAGAGAAGCGAGTTCGAGCTGGTGCGCACCTTTCTGGGGCACCGTGTCGACGGCATCCTGCTGACCGGACGCGATCACTCGGAGGAATGCCTGGACTTGCTGGCCCGCTCCCGCACCCCGATGGTCGAGATGTTCGACCACAATCCCGAGCCACCCGACATGGCCGTGGGCTCTTCGAATTTCGATGCCGGTGCGTCGCTCGGGCAATATCTGATCGCGCGCGGGCGTCGCTATTTCGCCTATGTCGGCCATACCGGGCTGGATGACAGCCGCATGATCGCGCGCTTGCAGGGGCTGACCAAGGTTTGCGAAGCGGCAGGGCTGGCGCCGCCTCGGCACTACGAGATTGCGAGCGATCCCGGCACCGGGACCGGCGGCGAAGTGGTCGGCACCATTCTGCGCGAAGTGCCCGAGATCGATGCTGTGGTCTTTGCCGGTCACCAGGTGGCGGTGAGCGCCATCCGCTATTCGGTGGATGTGGGGATTGCGGTGCCCCAGCGCCTCGCCATCGCGGGTTTTGGCGATTCCCCCATCGCCAAGTGGATCACGCCATCACTGACCACGGTGCGATTTCCGGTGCGGGAAAACGGCATCGAGGCGGGCAAGTTGATGCTGGGGCGACTGCAGGGCAAGCCGTGCAAGCAGCGCTCGATCCGGCTAGGATTTGAGATTTTAGGTCGCGATAGTGCCTGATAACCTTTTGTGCGCGGCCCCGGTTAACCCTGCCCTCCGCCGCGTTGAACGCGCCAGAACGCCTCTGGCTAGAAGCTATACGGCAGCGGCTGCCTGCGGCTCGCCCCGGTCCAAAGAAAGGGCCCTGGATAACCACTCCAGCGCTTCGAGGCGGCATCTAGCTCAACCGAATGCACCGGTGATCTACGTGGCCATGCTTGCGTGTTGAGGTGCATAGGACATGGCCATGCGCGCCAGCAACCTGTCGCGTGCAGACGTGACATGGGCAAAAACGGCATGCTCCGCCGCCTCCGGGTCGCGCACTTCCATAGCTTGAATGATCATCTCGTGCTCGTCGATCACGGTCTCAAACACGTCAGGGGTGTAGCCGCCCAAACTGTCCGCCACCGTGCGGACAACCCGCGTTCTTCCCTCGAGCAGGAATTCTGCCTCCGGGTTACGAGCGATCGCGTAGATGCGCTTGTGGAACTCGATGTTTTCGCGTGAGGCTACCATGGGCTTGCCTTCCCGAATAAGGGCGTTCAGCTCTTCATGCATTCGGCGCAGGTTGGTGACGTCGGCGTCGGTAGCTTTTTCGACCGCGCGGTGGGCGAGCATCGATTCGATCCCTACGCGGATGTCGTAGATGTTGCGAATGTAGTCTTCGGTGATGGCCTCTATGCGGAAACCCTTGTGAGCCAAGGAATGAAGGATCCCTTCACCCTCTAGCTGCCGAAGCGCCTCCCGCACAGGCATGTGGCTGACCGCATAGCGATTGGTAAGTGACTCGATGGTGACGTGCATGCCGGGGACGAGCTCACCTGCCACAAGATCAGCGATGATCGCGCGCTTAACCCTGAGATAGGTCGGCTCGTTGAGTGGAAGTCCGGGGAGTGAGGTCATTTCCTAAGTCCGCGTGTGGTCTTGGCTATGTTCTAGCCAACCCGGATCCAGCCATCAAGGGATTTGCGCAAATAGCACATTGACCAAGTGATATATTTGCGCAAATGTCGGAGCAGGATGAAGAGGGTCCATAAGGCCCCGTCCCACATGAGGAGATTACTGATGATAAAATCCGAAGATGCACGCCCGCTCGCGTCAGGACGTCGCTCGTTCCTTCGAGCGACGGTCGGCACAGCAATGCTGGCGATGTTCGTCGCTGTGCCAGCATTGGCCCAAGAGGCCAACCCCGAACTGGTAGCCGCAGCCCAGGCGGAAGGCACCCTGACCTTCTACCACACGACGGCTATCGACCCGACCGCGACGTGGACCGCCGCCTTTACGGAAAAATACGGCATCGAGACCCAGAACGTCCGCGGTCCTAGCTACCCACTGTTCGACCGCTGGCTAACCGAGGAGCGTGTCGGCCAGCACATCGCCGACGTTATCCAGATTACGGACACGGTGCTGATCGAAGCAGCGCACGACGAAGGCTTGATCGCCGACTACACGCCTGCCTCTGGCGAGGGCATTCGCCCCGAGATGAAGAAGGAAGGGGTCTGGTACACCGCTTTCGTCAATGCCATGGGCATTGCCTGGAACACGGATCGCGTTACTCCCGAGGAGGAGCAGATGATCCTCGAGCAGGGCTGGGATACCCTTAAGGATCTCCGCTGGAAGGGCCGCATCGCAACCGGCACGCCAGCGTCGGGCGGCTCGAGCTATTCATATGTCTACATGTTTCTGGGCGGCGAACGCGACACGTTCGGTCCTGACTTCGTCAAGGCCATGGCAGCCTTAGAACCGCAGGTCTACGACAGCAAGTCTCCGATGTACGACCGTCTCGCCGCAGGCGAGCACTCTATCGTCGACCAGGCATCGCAGAGCGACATGGGCGGCTTCTATCTGTCTGGGGCCCCCGTGCGCTGGACCTTCCCTTCGCCCACCCCCGCCAACCTGACGGTCCAGACCATCTCCGCCAATGCCCCGCACCCGAACGCAGCCAAGCTGTTCCAGGAATGGGCGATGAGTTCCGAGGGCCAGGCTGCCTGGTTCGAGGTCGCCGGTGTCCTATCCGCCCGCGAAGATACGGTGGATCCACGCAAGACGAACGGCACCGACTGGTACGCCGAGCCTTGGTATTCCGATCCTGAAAACCTCTACATCGACTACCTGGCAGACCCTGGCTACGTGGACCCTGCCAAGCCGATCATCGCCGAGTGGAACACCATATTCCAGCGCTGAGGAAGCATTGAATGACCGTCGCTGACATCACTGCCCGGCCGCTGGCCAAGCCGGCACGGGCAAACGGAAGGGGCCGATATACGGCCCTTTCCGTTGGGCTCGGGCTTCTTCTTGGAGTGCTCGTGGTCGTCCCCGTCGTACTGATGTTCCTCGGGGCCGTGCGGACAGGGACATTCGTTGACCCTCGCGCCGAGTTCTCGCTTAGAAGCATGTTGGCGGTCTACACCACTCTGCCCTACCTCAGGACCCTGGCCATTACGGTCGGCGCGTCGTTGTTGGTGTCAGCGATCGCCTGCGCGACCGGTATAGCTCTGGCATGGCTGATCGCGAGGACCGACCTTCCCCGCAAGGGCTGGATGGAGAATTCCGTCATCGCCCCCCTCTACCTCTCCCCGTTCGTAGGGGCGCTTGCATGGCTGATCCTGGGTTCTCCTAACGCCGGCCTGGTCAACGTGTTGGCGCGCGATGTCTTCGGGATGTCCGGTTCGGTCATCAACGTCATGACGCCTGTCGGCATCATCCTGATCATGGCGCTCTACAACGTACCTTACGCATACATGACGGTTTCGTCGGCCCTCAAGGGGATGGACCCCTCCATGGAGGAAGCGTCCTATCTCAACGGAGCCGGCGTGTTCTCGACGGCGCTGCGGATCACCTTCCCAGTCGTCCGCCCGGCCATTATCTCGGCGTTCTTCTTCGTGTTCGTGCTCACCGCCGGCACTTTCTCCATCCCGGCTGCGCTGGGCGGAACACAGTCCATGCCGTTCCTCGCGGTGGACATCTACCGCTCCACGGCCACCTATCCCGTCGACTATTCCCGCGCAGCTGCAATCGGCACGCTACTCTTCTGGATCTCCCTGATCGGTGTGGCCTTCTACCGCTTCGCGTCCCGAGTGGCCTCGCGGTTCGTGACGGTGACCGCCCGTGGATATAGGACACGGTTCATCAAACTCCGCGGCTGGAAGGCGCCCTCGATCGGGATCATCGCTCTCTACGTGCTGCTGGCGATCGTGCTGCCCTACATAGCCTTGTTGTACGTCTCGTTCACCAGCTTCACCTCGTCCTCAATCTCTGCGGCACGCTGGACGCTGGACAACTTCCAGGCCGTGATCTCGTCGGTGTCGGTGAGGAAGTCGTTGTTTAACACTATCCTGGTCAGCGTCCTGGCGCCGACTTTAGCCGTCATGCTCGCGATCGTCCTCGCCTACTCGATCAGGAGGCTCAAGGTTCTGGGCGGCGCCACGCTCGACTATGTCGCGATGTTCCCCATCGCGGTGCCCGGCATCGTTTTCGGCACCGGCGTGTTCTGGACCTACCTGATGACGCCGGTTTACGGCTCGATTTGGATCTTGGTGCTGGCCTTTGTCGCGACCTACATCCCCTTCGCCTACCGCATGGTCGACACCTCGCTCATCCAGATCGACAAGTCCTTGGAAGAGGCATCGGCCATCTGCGGTGCCTCCCATTGGCGCACAGCCTCCCAGATCACCTTCAAGCTGATCCGCCCCGGAGTGCTCTCGGCCTGGATCTTAGTTTTTATCTTCTCAGTCAGGGAGGTCAGCGCCGCGATCATGCTCGCCTCGCCGACCAACACGGTCCTCGCCGTTATGTCCTGGGACTACCTGGAGTTCGGCAATGTGCAGAACGCCGCAATAGTGGGGCTGCTCCAGACCGCCTTGCTGATCGCCGGCATCCTTGCCGGACGTTTCGTGTTCCGCGTCCAGCTCTCGCAGCCGACCTGACCAGATCGAAAGGATCATCCATTGCCACAACTCAGCGTTAAAGACCTGGTCGTAGCCTACGGAAACGTGCAAGCGGTCAAGGGCGTCAGCTTCGATGTCGAGGAGGGGGAGTTCGTTTCCCTGCTCGGACCGAGCGGTTGCGGAAAAACAACCACCCTGCGGTGTATCGCGGGCCTCGAGTCTTCTTCCGCCGGCTCGATTAGCATCGGCAAGGACATCGTAGCCGCGGACGGTATGGACGTGCCGCCCGAAAAGCGCGGCATCAACATGGTCTTCCAGTCCTATGCCGTATGGCCGCACATGTCCGTATTTGAGAACGTGGCCTACGGGTTGCGCACGAGGCGGGAACCGTCCGCGACCATTCAGACGAAGGTGGACGAGGCTCTTGCCGTTGTCGGGCTGTCGACCTTTGCCGCGCGTTTCGGCACCGAACTCAGCGGTGGTCAACAGCAGCGAGTCGCCTTGGCCCGAGCCATCGTCACGTCGCCGCGTTTGCTGCTGTTCGACGAGCCGCTTTCCAATCTCGATGCCGGACTCCGCGATCGGATGAGATTCGAGCTGGTGGACCTGCAGCGTCGCTTGGGAACCACCTCCCTCTACGTCACGCACGATCAGTCAGAGGCTATGCTGATGAGCGATCGCATCATCCTCATGAAGGACGGGGAAATGGTGCAGTCGGGTACGCCTCGCGACCTCTATGACCGCCCCGCCTCGCGCTTCGCCGCGGAGTTCGTGGGCAACGCCAATATCCTCGACGGCGAGATCGTCCGGTCTTCCGGCGATAGCGCGATGGTACGTCTCCCGGGAGGGATCGAGCTCGAGGGGATGTTCACTTGGCAAGATCATCGCCAGGTGACCGGACCGGTGGCAGCCTGCATCCGTGCCGAGGCCATATCGCCAGGGAGCGGCCCTAACGCGATGATTGCAGAGGTCAAGACGGTGAGCTTTCTCGGACCTACGGTGAGCTGCATCCTGCAGGTCGGGCATGCGACCATGCGCGCCGAGTTGCCTGCACGGCAACCGCCGACTGTCGGAGAGAAAATCACGGTCCATGTCGCACCCGAGGCCGTGGGCCTCATCACCCGCTGAGAACAACCGCGGCACCGACCGCCAGGAAGGACTAGATCATGCGCATCGAAAGCGTAGAAACAATCTTCGTCGACAAGTACCTGTTCCTTGAGATCCGGACAGACAACGGTCTCGTCGGACTCGGGGAGGGGGGCGCGTGGGGTTTTCACGAGGCCACTGCCGGCGCCGTTGTCCGCTTCAAGGAATACCTCCTCGGCCAGGACCCGCTCAGGATCGAGCACCACTGGCAGTACATGTACCGCTGGGCCCACTTCCGTGGCTCCGCCGTGATGGCCGCGATCAGCGCTATCGACATTGCCTTATGGGACATAGCCGGAAAGCATTTCGAGGCCCCGGTGCATGCCTTGCTAGGGGGCAAGGTCCGAGAGAAAGCCCGGGCTTACTATCATGTGTTCGGCGAAACCAAGGAGGAGTTGTTCACTGGCATCGAGGACGCCAAGAAGCTTGGCTTTACGGCAGTGGGACATCTGACCCCGTTCCTCGACAGCCGCCGGGAAGTGCCGTTTTTCCAGACCCATGCGCAAAAGATTGGCGACGCGGTCAAGACTGTGGAGGAATACCGCAGGATCGCGGGCCCCGAGATGGATCTGTGCATCGAGATCCACCGCCAGATGGCGCCATACGAAGCGGTGCAGTTGGCTAACGCGATCACGCCGTACTACCCCCTGTTCATCGAGGACCCGGTGACCCCGGACAATCTCGACGAGATGGCATACGTCGCCGACAAGATCACCATCCCGATCGCGACGGGCGAGCGGATGACTACCTTGTGGGAGTTCCAGATGCTACTCGCACGAAACGCCGTTCAACTGGTGCGTCCAGACGTCTGCATCGTGGGAGGCATCTCGGGCGCCCGCAAAGTCGCCGCTTTAGCAGAGGCAAACCATGTCGGGGTTGTACCGCATAACCCTCTCTCTGCGGTGTCCACCGCGGCCTGTCTCCAGATAGCCGCGACCTCCCCCACCTTTGTTCTGCAGGAGTTCCCCAACGACACTTGGGACGTGACGGACAAGCGCCCGGACAGCGATAGCTTTCTCCAAGGTGCCGCCCGTCATGACGGGGAAGGATTCCTCACCATCAGCGACGAACCAGGCATCGGCATCTCCTTGCGGGCCGACGCGGCGGAGAAGTTTCCCTACCGCCCGCGCACCATCCATACGCGGCTGCACAAGGACGGATCGGTGGTGGATCAGTAAGTTCGGAATAGGCTTTGCTGGAGCCTTCCCAGAAAGCATGCTTCACTTGCATCACTGAGACAGGGGCAACTTCGGCCAGCGTTGGGACCTAATCTGCGGGGCTACAGCGTTGGTTAAGCAAAAATCGACCATGTGCCGCTTGTTGTTTAGAGCTGGAGACCTCAGATTTCGTTGAGTCCAATCTGTGTGGATGGGGCGGCTACGCGCCCCATTTCGGTCGTTCAGCCTGCATCAGCGACTCCCGAAGGCAGCCATTCCAGCCGAACGCCTTGGAAGTACCGGTGCACGCCCCTCAGCTTCGTAGTAGCTCCCCGTGTCGTCCCTGCCGGGGTTGCACCAACTGCCGCCCTTCCCCAGTGAAGCTCCGCGCCGTTAAGCGAGATTGAAAGCTAAAGCGCGGATCAAGCGCCCCAGCCGCTCATACGACCATTCCGCTTGGGTTGGAGTGTTCGCCTTGCATTCTATAGGAAGGTTTAGGGAGTGGCTGTACCGAGATAGTCATGCCAGTCTGACGCACGCTTACATCGATTGTCCTAGGGTACCTCCGTCGGCCAGCCTGCTCCGAAAAGAACTGCGGACGTTCCATTGGTACGCCCACCGCTTCACCATGCTACGACAAAAGTCCGGCGTAGCGGCTAAGCATTTGGCCCTTTGAGACGCGGTAGAGCGGGTCGACCCCATAGCCGGATACAGCAAACGACGCCGCTGTCGTGCCTGCAATTGCAGCAGCCCTGAGATCGCCGTTCGTTTCGAGATAAGCCGCGCAAAACGCGCCGCAGAAGCTGTCGCCCGCGCCGGTGGTATCAATTGCCAGATGCGGGTTGTGGCTAGGCACAACAAAGCTGCTGTCAATTGTGGCGTCATAGACCAGGCACCCCTCGGCGCCGAGCTTAATGACAATCACCCTTGGGCCTCGCGCAGCAAAGGTCCGCGCGGCGCTCTCCCAATTCCCTGTGCCCAGCAGACGCCGCACTTCCTCCGCGCTTGGCATGAAGAAATCGACCATACCCACGAGGTCAAGAAGCGTATCGATATTGCCTTCGATATAGTCTTCCTGCGCGTCGAGGGCGATCAGTCCGCTGGTTGTTTCGCGCAGGTGCTTGACCAGTCGCACCTGCCCCGAAAGCGTCATTGCGAGAACCAGAAACATCCGGGCATTGAGGAATGACTGAGGAATATCTTCCGGGAATGGAGAGAGCAGATCGAACGCTTCTTCCGTCGCATAGAGCGTCCACTCACGCTCGCCCCCGTCCCGATATTCGACCCTGTTATGTAGTGTGGGCAGAGCGCGGGCGGGCATGCCGGTATTGCTCAAACCGGCACGCTCCATGGCAGCGGCGATATCGGGCGGAAGATCTGATCCAATGGGAGCGACAAGTTCCGTCCTCGGCATCCACGGCTTGGCTGCCAAAGTTGCATAGAGCGCATCGCCCCCCGTGCAACCGGACATTTCCGTGCCGTCGGGAAGGACCACGTCGTCGATGGTAAAATTGCCCAGGCAGACCAGATCGGGACCGTCATCCATTATGCGACGCCCCGCTCGGCGTTGCGGAACTTGGCCATGGCGAGGTGATAGGCGAACAACTGGACCGGGACGGAGTAGACCAGCGCAGAGAGAGCCTCTGGCACCCACGGCAGGCGCAATATCGCGTCGCTGCAATCATCCAGCATGCGTTCGTCGCCGGTCACCACGGAATAGACCTGACCACCCCAGCGCCTTCCTTCCAGCGCTGCATCGCGTGAGCGCGGGACAGACGGACCGGCCGGTGCCACGATGATCAACGGATCGCCGGCCTTTTGCGAGTTGTAGTGGTGGAATTCCTCAACCGGAATAAAGATTGCATGGTCCGGGGAGCATTCCTTGACCTTGGCTGCACCAAACATGCCCGCAGCAACCGATGGGCCGCCACCGGCAAAAAGGAAAACCTGTCGGCGCGACTCCGCCTCGGCAATGGCGGCGATCTGGTCTTCGTTCTCCCCGATCACCGCTTCGATCTGGCCGGGAATGGCATCAAGCGCTGCCTGCAATTGCGAGACACGCTCCGGCATACGGCCGGTGGCCCTGGCGATTTCAAGAGCCAACTGGCAAAGTAGCGCAATGGCTGTGGTGCTCGCCTGGGTCGGCCAGCCCTTGCGCTCTGCATAGACAGTCAACTGGTGGTCGGATTCGACCATGAGGGCCGAGCCTGGTGTATTACTGAGAGCCAGCGTGCGGGCGCCCCGGGCTTTGGCGACCAGCATGGCTTCCACAGTGCGCGTGGTCGTGCCGCTGGAGCTCAGGGTAATTACTAGCGCGTCGGGGCCGAGCGTGTGGTGGTAGTAATAGGCCATGTCGAGGGCCTGCACCGGCTCGCACGGCACCCCCAGCATTTCCTCGAACAAGCTGCGTACGGCGATCATGCAGGCGAGGGAATCGCCACAGCCGGTCATGTAGACGCGCTTGATGCCCGCCGCCGCGATTCCAGCTGCGGCCGAGATGATTGCCTCGCGCTCGCGCTCCAGCGTGGTGCGGATGGTTTCCGGCTGGCCGATGATCTCGGGGCGGGTGAACTCCACGCGCCGGCGGCGCTTGGGATCGAGAGGATCGTCGGTGGGCAGCGCGGCCATCAACTGCAGCTCCCGCTCAAACAAATCTCTCACCAGCGCCTTGGCATGCGCATCGAGGGGGGATTCGTCCGCCAGAAGCGGGGTCAGCAGGCTGGTCTTGGTCATGGGATTACTCGGTAACAAAAGGCGGAACGGCGGCGGCCGCGACAAAACGCAGAACCTTGTCGCGGTCCCAGAGAGCCATGTCGTCAAGGGCGGCGCCATCGCGCTGAAGGGCCGTACTGACGACCACTGCATCGGCATATTCCAGCGCCTGCCGGACGTTGCCCGTATTGACTCCACCACCGATGATGATCGGCCGCTTCACCCCGGCCGTGCGGGCGGAGGCGACGCGCTGAAGCGAATCCTCGAAGCTGGAACCGGTAATGACGAGGGCGTCCGCGCCCATGCTCTGCGCCCAGAGCGCGGCGGTGTCGTTGGGTACCGGGGCGAGCGGATGGGCCGTGCGATCGTGCACGTCGGCATAAATGCGGATGTCGGGCCGGCCTAGCGATTCGCGGAAATTGGTGGCGCTGACGCTCAGACCATTGCGGAGCCCTTCGGCATTGAGTGCGGCACCGACAAAGACCTTAAGGCGCACAAAACTGGCGCCTGCGGCATCGGCGATGGCAAGCGGCGCCTGGCCATCGTGTGCCTGGATGATAATGCCCAGTTCAGTCTGTGGAAACTGCGCCCTGAAGGCACGCCCGAGGGCAGACATGCGCGCCACCGTCTCGATAGCGGCCGCGCCATCTTCGCGGGTCTCGTCCTGCACCTTGATCGAACGGATGCCAGCCTCAACGAAAATCGCGGCGTTGGAAAACAGGAAATCTTCGTACCAGCCCATCGAACGGCGGGCGCCGACGCGCATGGGTGGAAGTTGAAGGGCGGCGATGAGCTTTTGAGGCGTATGGTCTGGCATGGTCACATAAATTGTGTGGCAGCGGGTGGGGCTGTCACGGGTTGGCAGAGCGGCCGTTCTTCTCGGGCGAAAAACCCGCTAGGATCGGAAAGCGAACAGCGAACCGACCATGAGGAAACTTTAACACGTGCCATCTCTGAAAGCTACAGAAAGACATAGCCAGATATTGGAGCAACTCAAAGTGCATGGTCAGACTGACGTCGGCGCGCTGGCACACCTGCTTGGCGTCTCCACCGTCACAGTGCGAACCGACCTGTTATTTCTTGAGAAGGCGCAGATGCTGCGCCGCATCCGGGGCGGAGCGATTGCGGTCCGCCCAAGCCGCTATGAGCGTCCCAGCGACATTAACGCTTCGCTGCACAGCGCCGAGAAGCAGGCCATTGCGACCGCGGCTGCAAGCATGATTCACGACGGGGAGACGATCATCCTGGACACGGGGTCCACCGTGGAGGCGCTCGCCAACTCGCTGCCAACGCAGTTGATGGACATTGCCATCGTGACCAGCTCGCTTAACGTTGCGATGGAGCTGGTCAACCACCCCGGCGCTACCGTTATCGTCACCGGCGGCACCCTGCGCCCCAAGCTTCATTCGCTGATCCAGCCGCTCGGCAACCTGATCCTGGCCGAGGTCAATGCTGACGTGGCGTTCATGAGCTGCGCCGGCGTGGACACCGTTAAGGGCTTCACCAACAGCAACTGGCATGAGGCCGAGGTGAAGAAGGCTATGATCAAGGCCGCGGCGAAGGTGGTGTTCCTTGCTGACCACACCAAGCTCAAGCATGTCGCCACGGCCCGCATCGCGGCGCTGCACGAGGTCGACACACTCATTACCGATAGCAAGGCTTCGCCGGACGCAGTGCGCGAACTGCGCGAGCAGGGAGTCGAAGTTATCGTTACTTAAAAGCACAGACTGCACATCGAAAGTTTGCGAAAGAGAATTTAATCGATAATTTTGCTTGTTCTAAACGGCCGGACCTGCACATTCACTGGCTGTGAGACGGGCCGGGGCGAAAGCGCTTTGGGGCATGCGGGCGATGGGCGCCTCCGTCCGGAACGGAGTAACCCATGCTGCCCAGCCAGACCCGATACGGCTATTCGCCCATCAATCGCCGCCGGCACTTCCGCTGGCCGGGCGGGAAGGGGCTGGCGGTCTATTTCGTCATGGGTGTCGAAGAGTACGTGTTTGGTGAGGGGCTGACGGAAGATATCTTTCCTGGTGCTTCGAAGCCGGACTTCGCAAATACGTCCTGGCGCGACTACGGCAATCGGGTCGGCGCTATCCGCCTGATCGACCTGTTCCGGGCCGAGAATGTCCCACTCTCCATCCTGCTGAATACGGAAGTCTACGAGCACGCGCCTGAACTCATGCAGCATGCGCGCGCAAACAACTGCACGATCATCGGCCACGGCCTGACAAATTCGGATACTTTGGCGGGCCGGAGCGCGGAGGACGAGAAGGCTTATCTCGGAGCTGTGGCGGATGCGATCGAGCGTAACGAGGGCAAGCGTCCAACTGGCTGGGCAAGTCCCTGGCTGGCGCATTCCGACAATACCGCGGATCTGCTGAAAGCCACTGGTTACCGCTACGTGATCGATCTGGGCATGGACGACCAGCCGGTGTGGTTGAGAACAGAGACAGGCCCCCTGCTGAGCGTGCCATATGCGCTCGAACTCAATGACAGCACGACGATGGTGGGGCGGCTGACCAACCCATCCGACTTTGCCACCATGATCGTCGACCAGTTCGACGAAATGCTGGAGCTTGCCGAGAAGCAGGCGCTGGTGATGCCGGTCGTGGTCCATTCGTTCATATCGGGGCAGCCGTTCCGCCTTCGGGCGCTACGTCGGGCCCTCGCACACATTCTTGCCAAGCGCGAGGCGATCTGGCTGACGACGCCGGACCAGATAGCTGCGTTTATCGAAGCGGATCCGAAGCTGGCGGTGTGAGACCCTTCAGCGTCCGACCCAGCGGCTGAAACCGACATCACGCTCGGCCGCCATCATCACCATCTGCCGATAGAACGGCTCCAGCGCCGCTGCGCTCTCGCGTAGGGCAACCGCATCCTGTCGGAGTGTCGGCTCAAGGTCGCGCAGCGCGGCAAGCATTGCGGCCTCGTCGATGGTCGTCAGTTCGCCATCACGCACCACAACCCGACCAGCCACCACGGTGTGGCGAACCGAGCTGCCGCTTTCGGAAAAGACCAGGGCGCGCCGGATATCATGGAGCGGGCGGAAGGTATCGGCTTTGCCATCGAGAATTGCAAAGTCGGCATGAGCGCCGACTTCGATGCGGCCCAGCGGGCGGTCGCGACGCATGACCCGGTTGCCGCCATCCCAGACGGCTTCCAGGATTTCCGCTCCGGTCGGCCAGGTTCGATAGTCGCTACCAGAGGCAGCGTGCACCACGGCAGCGGTCTTGATCGCGCCCCACAGATTGTGGCTGTCGTCGCTGACAGCCTCGTCGGTGCCCAGGCATATGGGGACACCTGCGTCCCGCAATTGCCGGAACGGCATTACGCCGCTGCCGAGCCTGAGATTGCAGACCGGGTTATGGGCCACCACAGCTCCAGAGCGCGCGAGTGTCGCAATATCAGCCTCATCCACCCAGATGGCGTGGATCACCTGCATCTGCTCATCGAGGATGCCGAGACTGTCAGCATATTGGATAAGGGATTGTCCGTATTTCTCTTCGCCAAGGACGCGCTGAACCTTCGTTTCAAGCATATGGCAGAAATAGGGGAGATCATGGCGCACGGCGAGACCATGAAGGGCTTGCAAATATGCCGGAGTCGCGCGCTGCGGCGCCGAGCAGGACACCGCCGCGGCAAGGCGCCCATCGGCGGCGCCATGCCAGCGCGAAATGAGGTGATCGTAATGCGCCAGCATCCCCTTAGCGGTTTCGCGTGGGGACGTGTCCATTCGCTCAATGACCTGCGTCGGCAGCAGGTCGCGCAGAAACGGATATTTCTCGTATTCCGGCACGATCGGCTGATCGAGCGCAACAGTGGCCCGAATGCCGATATCAGCATAAGCCTCGGCAATGGCGTCGATTGAGGATTGGCTGGTCAGCGGTACGAAAAAGGCATCATCCATCAGCGTGGTGATGCCCAGCTTCAGCATCTCGGCGGCGCCGATCTGAGTGCGCAGCCGAACCGTAGCCGGATCTTCTGCGCCGTCAGCCAGCGGGGGCACCTCATAGAGCATGAACACTTCGAGCGGCAGGTTCTCGAGCGTTCCGCGCATGAAATTGCCGGGCGAGTGGAGGTGAGCGTTGATCAGCCCGGGGATGACGATGTCGCCATCCAGGTCCAGCACATCCGCCGCGGCGGGGAGATCGTTGCCGATTGCGACGATCACTCCCTCGCGGACCAGAATGTCCGAACGTACCAGTGTGGCGTGGTGCGCCGAATGAAGGAGATTGCCGCCGCGGATCAGAAGGTCGGACACGATTGCCTCGCTGCGCTGGTCAGGTCGCCGGCACCCAGGGCTTGGTGCCTTCAAGGTCAGGGAAGCCGGAGTGCATGACGCAGCAATGCGCGTTCTTTGGGGTGTTGTCGTCCTGACCCTGGATTTTGACGATGTCCTGCGGGCAGGCCGAAAAAGCTACGATGCAGTCCATGTCGGCCCGGAAGATGATGTACTCGCCCGGGCTTGTAACGGTGGGCAACGTGTCGAGGGCACCATCGGGAAGCACGGCGATGTTCATGAACACATTCAGCGACGCCAGGGTCGGATGAGGGATCTCGTAGCCGAGTTCGCGCACGGCTTCGATCATGTTGTCGAAGCAATTGCGATGATATTCGGCAACGTTGAGCCGCTCATAACGCTGACGGTCGCATGCAGCCATGAAGCTGTCGTGAACCCCAGGAGAGGTGTCTTCGACAATGGTGATGATGGGATTGCGGTAGTTGGTAACCAGCGTGTCGCCGACACGCGGGTTGAGCCGCTGGTTCCAAACGCGTGTAGCTTCCATGGACATGAATTCGTCAAGGGCGTCGAGCTTCCACGCCCAGAAGTCCACCACCTGGGTGCCGTGCGTGTTGATTAGCTTGACCGCCTGGCCGGCACGCAGGACCAGCGCCTTGCCGTGACGGGCGGGAATGGTGATCAGATCGGAAGAGGACACGTTCGATAAACCTTCAGTTCTAAAGAGTGAGCTGCCGCCTACTGGCGCGGCACGAAACGGGCGCCTGCCGGCTCGCCGACGGGACGGCCAGCTTCGGCGATCACCGCACCACGGATCACCGTCTTGGCCACGGCGCCAACCACGGGCACACCCTCGAAAGGCGTCCAGCCCGTCTTGCCGATCAGGTTGTCAGCGGAAATCGTCCACGAGCGGCCGATATCGACGATGGTGAAATCGGCATCAGAACCGATCTCGATGGCCCCCTTCTTGGGATAAAGACCATAGAGCCTGGCGGGGGCTTCTGAGGTCAACTCGGCCATTCGCTCGAGCCCCAATTCACCTGATGCGACCAGGTTGAGCATCAGGGGCACCATGGTTTCGTTGGCCGGCATGCCGGGCTGGCCCTCGAAGATATTGTTGTGGCCGCGCCGCTTGAGGGCGGGGTCAACTGGACCGTGATCGGAGCCGACGGTCTGGATGGCGCCGCTGTTGATCAGGCTGCGCATGCCGGCCATCGCGTCAGCACCCCGCATCGGTGGCGAACACGTCACCCACGCCCCGCGCTCCTCGATATCCTTGTCAGTCAGATAGAGGTAATGCGGGCAGGTTTCGGCTGTTGCGTCCACACCACGGGCACGTGCGTCCGCGACCATCGCGACGCCGTTGGGCGAGGTCACGTGAACAATGTTGACTCGCGCGCCGGTGCGACCGGCATAGAACAGGATGCGGTTGATGGCCTCCAGCTCGACCGTCTCGTTGCGCCACTCGTTAAACGCGGCATTGTCGGTGCGTCCGTCGCGATCAATACGCGCCCGATTCGCAACCATCAGTTCGTTGTTCTCGGCGTGAAAGCCCGCGAGCCCACGAAAGCCTGCAATGGTTTCCAGCGCGGCCAGCAGGTCGGCATCATCGATCACGCCGTGCATGGCGCAGCCTGTGTCGCAGGTGAAGATCTTGAAGGCCACGGCCCCCGCCTCCCACATGGCTTCGAGATCGCCAAGGTTCGATGGCCGTACGCCGCCGTAGAGCGCAAAATCCACATAGGATGTCGCTTCACCCAGCGCCGCCTTTTGCCGGAACACTTCGACGTCGAGCACTTCCGGCGTGGTCAGCGGCATTTCGACAATGGTGGTGATGCCCCCTGCGACGGCAGACGCCGTACTGTCCCGGAAATCGGGGCCGGACATAAAGCCGGATTCCCAGAGGTGCGAATGCGGGTCGATAACGCCAGGCATAACGTGCAGGCCAGTAGCGTCGATGACGGTGCTTTCCTGGTCTGGCGTCAGGTCGGTGCCGATTGCCGCAATCACGCCGTCTCGCACTAAAATGTCGGCGCGGAACGAGCGTGTGGGCGTTACAACGGTGCCACCGCGGACGAGGCTATTTCGATTCATCGATGAAGTACTTTCTTGAGGAACATCTTGGTCCGCTCGTGCGTCGGCGCGACAAAGATGCTGTCCGGAGGGCCCTGCTCTACAATGACGCCGCCGTCCATGAATACGACACTCTTGGCGACGTCGCGGGCAAAGCCCATCTCGTGGGTGACCACAATCATGGTCAGACCCTGGCTGGCCAGATCGCGCATGACCATCAGCACATCTTCCACAAGTTCGGGATCCAGTGCGGACGTAGCCTCGTCAAACAGCATGACCTTGGGCTGCATGACCAGCGCGCGGGCAATGGCCACTCGCTGCTGCTGGCCACCGCTCAACTGGCTCGGATAGCTATCCAGCTTGTTGCCGAGGCCAACACGTTCCAGCATGGCCTTAGCCTGTTCCCGCGCTTCGTCCGGGCGCAGGTGACGGACAGAGATCAGCCCTTCCATGACGTTCTGCACGGCCGAGCGATGAGGAAACAGATTGAAGCGTTGAAATACCATTCCAACCTGAGAACGCAGGACATTGAGACGCCTTTCCCGCTGCCAGCGAGTCCTGTCGGCGGAGGAAGTGAGCGGCTGGCCGTCGATCTCGACAGTACCCACGGTCGGCACTTCGAGGTGGTTGATGCAGCGCAGCAAGGTCGACTTTCCCGAGCCGCTCGGCCCGATGATGGCGACAGTCGAGCCCTTTTCGACATCGAGATCGATGCCGCGCAGGACTTCGTGGGTGCCGAAATGCTTCCCGAGCCCTTCGATGCGGACCATTGGATCAGCCATGAGCGCCACCCTGCTTGTTGGTGAGATAGGACTCCAGCCAAAGGGCGCCCTGGGCAATGGCCGCATTGAGCACGAAGTAGATCACGGCAATGGCGATATAGGCTTCAATGGGTTTGAATGTGACGCCGACAACCACCTGGGCGACGCGGGTCAGTTCCATCACCGAGATGGTGGAGAGGAGCGAGGTACCCTTGACCAGGTTGGTGAACTCGCCGGCCGCCGCCGGAATGACTCGCAGCCCAGCCTGAGGCAGGATGATGCGGCGCATGGCGCTCCAGTGGCTCATGCCCACGGAGCGCGCTGCTTCGGTTTGACCCCGATCGATGCTGACGATACCGCCGCGGAAAATTTCGGCAAGGTAGCCGCCGCTGTTGATCGCAAGCGCGATGACTGCAGCAACTGGCGCCGACAGGTTGATGCCAACGGAAGGCAGGCCGAAATAGACGAAGAAGATCTGGACGAGCGCAGGCGTTCCGCGCACGAAATCAATGTATAGCCGCGCCAGCCAGCGCAGCGGTGGAATGAAAGAAAGGCGGGCCAGTGCAACCAGCAGGCCTATGGTAACCGCCAACGACAGCGATGTGATCGAATAGAAGACGGTAGCCTGAGTTCCATTCCAGAACTCAGGCCAACGGCTCAGGATCGCACTAAAATCCAAACCCAACTGACTATCCTTATTCCGTCGGGAGGTCCATGGCGTAGCCGAACCACTTCTCCTGGAGAGCGGAAAGCTCGCCCGATTCCTTCATCTCGGCAATGAAGGCATCGATCTCTGCCAGGAGATCCTGATCCTGCTGACGGACAGCGACGCCGACATAGTTGTAGATCGGCAGCTCTAGCGCGACTTCGAAGACGCCGGGATTGGCGTCGAACAACTGGCGATTGTTCAGCTGCGTCGAGGTCACGGCGTCGACATTGCCGTTGCGCAGGTCGAGATAGGCGCCCTGGAAGCTGTCGAACGACTTGAGTTCGATTTCCAGGCCGTGCTCGGCGATGAGTTCCTTTGCCTGAAATTCAGCGGCCGAGTTGAGCTGAGTTCCCAGCACCTTGCCGTCGAAGTCCTTGATGTCTTCATAGGTGTCATTCCCCGCAGAGACGATGAATTCCACCTTGTCACTGGCGTAAGGCATGGAGAACGCCACGGCCTCTTTGCGAGGCTCGGTGATAGTCATTGCCGACCAGATCATGTCGAACTTCTTGGTGTAGAGCGAGGGGATCACACCCGACCAGGCGGTATCGATGAACTCAGCCTTTACACCCAGCCGACTGGCAAACAGGTTGGTGATGTCGATGTCAAAGCCAACGATGTTGCCGTCATCAACATATTCGAAGGGCGGGTTCTGGGCTTCAATGCCGTTGACCAGCACACCCCGTTCACCGATCTCCGCCAGGAGACCGTCGCTGGGCGCGACGTATTGGGGCAGCGTCTCACCATTGAGTGTCGGGACAGCCTGAGCCGATACGGCAACCGAAGAGAGCAACAATGCTGTGATTGACAGCGCGGTGGTGTGGGTGAGGTGCAAGGTTAGGTCCTCCAAATCGCGGCGTTTCGCCGGGGCAACTTCCGGGTTCGATCGTCATCGCATATGGCATTCTTTGCAAGCCAAAATTTCACTGCTTGCCGAAACGAAAGGAATCATAATTCAAATTTTTCAGCGCCACTCGACAGGCAGCGAGCGCACACGCCAAAAGCCAAGAAACTCGGCGGATTTGGTATAAGGCAACTTTTTTATGGTCCATAATCGCCAAGTTTCCGAAAGCAACAAAGCCAGATGTCGCCAAGCGGTGACAGACTTGACTCTCCGTGGAATCCAAAACCCTGCCTGCTGCTGGCCAAAGCAGTGCCCATGCTGTCCTCATCATGCGTCGCAGTTAGGCAGATTGCTATGCATCGTGCCCTTGGCGGGCGAGGTCGGCCGCAACAAGGCGTCTGGCCATGAGAGCCTTGCGTCCGGTCAACCAGCTCAGCTTGGGCAAAGGACGTTGTCACTGCTATTGTGCTTGCCGGTACACTGTAAACGGCCGTCGCGGTGTTGCGAAAACCTCATTGCCTACGAGGAAGCGTCTACCAACTCATCACCGCCACTCTGCACCGCACCGGCGGCGGCCCCTGTACCAAGGCGCTGGACAAGAGCGACCGGTCGAAGACGCTCGAACAGCAACTGGCTGCGGACGCGCCGATAGTGCGCGACGCCCTCCATAGCCGCAATGTCGCAGTCAAATCTAAGACTTCGAAGTTGGCCTCTCAGTCTCTCCCGGTTGCTTTGCCATTCTGAGGGCGCCTGTGCGGTTAGCCTGCCAAGAGCAGCCGGTCCCATTGCGAGTGTAGGCAGTGGCCGAACTAGAATATCCGCTTTCCTCGGCCGGCAAACAGAAGCCGCTGGTCCGGTTACGGCCCCCAACTGGCATTCTGGCTATGGAGTTATCTCACGTGCTTTCCTAAGCTGCGACGATGGCTAGCTCTTCCCGACTGTCTGCTGCAATCGCACGTATCGAATCCGCGCTCACCCGCGCGGCACGTTCTCGCACAGTTCCAGACTACTATACTTTTCAGACTTTCATGATGGAACATCTTGAACGCGAGCGCACTGAAACCGCGAAAAATGTTCACACGGCAATTGCGCCGTACGCGACCGCATCAATGATGCTGCTGTCCCGGTATCACCAACGGCTCGACAGTGGATCGCCAGGTCAAATGGATTTCCGCCGCTACAAGCTTCTTCGGAGTCTGCATGCCGACAATGGCCGGGGCGAGCAGGTGATTCAAGCACTCCTCCAAGGTACGCCGTCCGATGACCCCATGTTAGATGCCGACGATGCGTCGCCTGCGATGATCCGGATGCGCCTGATCGTAGAGATCCAAAATGGAAACTTTACAGATGCCTCCTACCTACTCGGCAAGCTCGACGACATGGATCACGACGTTGGCGAGCGCGCATATTTTCACGCGCTGGTCTCGTTTGCATCAGGTGGTTTCAAGCGAACAATTAAACACGCCGACAAGGTACCTGCCGAGGCAATTGATAGGCCTCGTGCCGCTTGGCTAGCGATTAAGGCAGCTGCGCAACTTAGCGACATCGTGACATTCGACCGCTTACTAGCCGAAATTTGTGATCGTCTAACGCCTTGTGCGTGGCTACATCTGATCGAGTTACTAGACCCGGGTGAGAATGGAACAGAGCTGTCCTCCCTCGAGGAACGGCTGCCGTCGAACCTTCGGATAAGTTCATCCGATCCCGCATATGAGGAATGGGCAATACACCACACACACATGATGGGACGGGTCGAGGCGCGCGATCGTGAAATCGCCGAGGTGACCGCTGTGACGGGGGTAATGCCGACCGATGCCGAGATCGCTGCAGATCCGATCTACCGACGATACCTCGGCGTGTTCTTCGTCGATAAAATTTTGCGTGGATCTGATGAGACCTGGGGCCCGGCGCAATGGCTCCTACCCGTGATCGCCGAAGGCAATGTTGGCGCCTTCCGAACCGCAGTTGAAAGGTTGTCCGAGGCCGGAGACTATATGGGCGTTGTGACCCTTGCCAACCGCTTCCCCAGTAGCCGCAGCCTAAGGTGGCAACGTGACCTCGCAATTGTTACGATCGTGTATTCCGCTGCGGTTGCCACAAACAACAGTTTAGCCCGACGTCTTGAGCATCTTTTGTCAGATGAACAGCTCGCGCCAGTTGTGACAAGCGTGCGGCGCATGACAGTTGCCGCGCGCCTGACGCCGATGGGGCGGATTTCTTTCATGGCATCGGCTACAGAACTCGACCGTGTTGAGGCCGCAGGCGACAATTGGCGCGATTGCGGCTTGATTTCGCTGGGGCTTTTTCGATCTCTTGAGGTCGAGCTAAACGCCCGGCTGGTTCGCCCATTGGCCGCTCAGCTCGACGTTTCGCAGCTTCTCCTCCAACTACCTGAAACTGCAGGTGCGCTTCGCAAAGTATTGCGCGAACTTCGGGACACGTCAGCAAAGGGGCACGGCATGATGCTTGGGCCGCTGCGCAACCTTCTTGTTTTGATGGGTAGCAAGAATGGTGATGCCCCCGAAATCGCAGTTGTACGCGACGCGGTTAGAACTGGGTTCTACGCTTTAGTGAGCGATGCAGGGCGGCGCGCATCGGCTTTCGATAGCATTTTGGAGATGATCAGCTCGACAGTGGTCGGTCGGTTCCGCAACCCGCCTGCCCATGGTCAATACCTTCGCCTTTCAGAGGCGGCCCCTGCGCTTAGCCATGTAGAGGACTCTCTGGATAAACTTGCACAGTGGCTGCCGGTCGTGCGCTAGGCCGGCTGATAAAAAGGACGGGTGACGACCAGAACGAGCGTTGTCCTCTCATGCGCTGCGGATTGGTCAGACCGTCTCAACCAGCCACTCGGGCGCCACGCTGTGAGCGTCTGCTGCGAGGCTAGAAACAAAAAGCAGTACTTCCGCTTCCCGCCCGTCTTTGGTAATTGGACGCCGCTATCCAAATGTTCGATGTCCTCAATGCCCTTGCCCAAAAGCAGTCAGGCAGCTGACGGCCCCGAAAGCGACGTCGAATGCGCCAGGAGACACAAAGTGGCTGCGAGCCTTATGCGGGTACCGGTATGTTGGGTGCCGGCACCATGATTAGGAACTACTTCATACACTTGCCCGGACTGGCGCCCGCCTTCGGCTAAAATAGCGTCCAAATTCCATTCAGCTGCGGAAAAAGCGCACTGATGCCGCCCCCCATCGAGCCTATGCTCAGTGAGGACCCGCTCAACCAGACTTTGTATTGCGAAGAGCAAAGCAATCAGAGGAACCCTCGGTAGCCTTCGCGGGGGAGGGGGGGGCTAAAGGGGGGCACTCTGGCCCTGCCCCATGGCTATTGGTTTCCTTTGTTCTCACATGTAGTTCGAGAAGGTCCCCCTTGCTCCCCCATGTCCCCCTTTTTAGCTGTCGGACCTTACGAGTGAGTAGCGATGGCCGTTCTTCTTATCTTCATGGAGTTAGGTCACACGATCGGTTTGTACGCTCCCAAAGCTTTCCCAGCGGGCCGTGTTCTGCTCCCAAGCCTCCGTCCCGTACTGGAGATCGTCGGCGCACCAGGACAGCCACTCTTCCAGACCATCGCCGTTGGTGGCTTCGTGGCAGGCCATGGCCAGGTTGAGCCACTCGTCGTGGTGGCGCCCTCCTTGTCCAAAGTCCTCGGGATTAAGCGCTGCAAGCAGCTGTTCCAATTGAGAACAGGACAGCTCGCCCCCACCGACAGCTTGCCGCGACAGCGGAGGCTTTCGGAGCAGCTCAAGCAATCCGGCTGGGCAAGGCGGCAGACCCCTTCGCCAGACCTCCAGCGTCTGAGAGGGATCAATGGTGTACATGCCGCCTGTATCGGGGTGCGTTGAGCCCGGCCCGACCACGTAGCGGCCTAGTCCTTGGAAATCTAGCCCAGGATAGTTCCTAAGCTTGTTTCGCAGGGGAACGCCGCGCGGAACGCTCATGTAAAGGTGGAACCCACCATCATCGCGGCCCGTCAGGACCTTCGGGTACGCATCAAGCTGGTCATCAACGTCCCACTTCAGCATCTCCAGAGAGAACAACCCCCGGTGGCGAGCGTCAACGTCAACAAAGAGGTTCCCAGGGCGGGCCCGAACGCCAACGTTGCCACCCCGATTGAGGTAATCGTTCCAGTCAAGACTGGAATAATCTTGAAGACGCCAGCCTCTATCGCGAGGGATTTTGGCTGCAGCTTTCAACGGGAAGAGGTCCAAACCGGCAGATTGGAGGAGTTTCACCTCTTCGAGAGACTTACAGAGACCAACCTTGCCCGGGTTCAGATTTATACTTGTGGCTTCTGAGGAGTGAAGGGTCATTTGATTTCTCCAGTTCTCGGGTGTGCTCGGCCGATTTTAGACACGGCCGAGCGCGTGTTTCGTGATCCACTCTTTCCTGCAGGTAGAGACGTCGATGCAGAGGGGTGAAGCTACGCAGCTAGAGGGTGCCGGGTCGTCAAAACGACGGGCAGCCAATGAAGCTTCTTGGATTTGCCTTGAAGCTGCGCCAGCGTTCGAGCGATAGGGAGCTTCAGTCCGCCTCCTTGCGAGAGGTAGAAGATAGGATCCACCGGGTAGTAGAAAATCTTGCTCTCATTGCGGAGTTCAAAAATCGCCTGCACGGCTTCTTTGCTAATCCCGTCCCAGAAGTAAACATTTTCAGTTGCGGACAAGCTATGCTCTCCTGAAATTTCTAACATGGCCTCAATATCCACAAAGGTGAGTGCGCCATTTTCTGTTACTTTGGCCAAAATGGCCGACTTCATGTCTCCGGTATTCATGAGAAGTTCCTTTCTCGACTGTTGCAATGGTCAGCAGGCGTCTGCCTCGGAAGCGGTGTGCCGAGGTTGGCTTCTGTTGGGTTCTAAAGTGAAGGCTCGTTAGCAGCTGCGCCGAGCTACACGCCTACGAGAGGTTTTGCCGACAACGTGAACGTTGTTCTTCCAACGCGTAGTCAGCCCTTTCCTCTAGCGCGCGGAGACATCATTCACGTTTGATGGCGAGGTGGCACGGTCGCGTGAAGCCTTCACTCGCTGGGCGAGGAAGGCATCAAGCTCATCGCGCATGAACACCTTCACCTTTCCCGATACTGTCACCAGTGAAGGAAGCTCGCCTTTTTTCAACATGTCATAGCCCTTTGTTGGCTTTACCCCAATGTATTCAAAGCCAGCGCGGGGCCGGAGTGCTTGCTGCATTTCCATTCTCCTTCGGTTGAGCTCGCAAGAATTCGCGAACACTCAGTAGTTGGCGCGCAAATCGGAGAAAGGCAATGCATATGGACTGTAATGCAGCCCTCACAGATCTTATATTATTGTGTAGCAGTGCCGAAGTTCACGTTTGTAACTCTGTCAGCAGCGCATTGTTTGCCGTCGCTCTGGTGCGAACAACCTGAGGCCTTTCAGGGCCGCTGCGTTTACTAAGGGTCAAACCCAATTAGCGCTCCGCTCCGCCGCGCCCTGCGCCAGACTGGCGCATTTCCCGTCATCCCACGCGGTCCAGCCGCAAGCAGAAGATCCGGTACGATCGCGAACGCTACAAAGGGAGGCTCATCGAGAACGCCTTCTGCTGGCTCAAAGACTTCCGCCGTGTCGCTACGCGCTACGATAAGCTCGCCGCCAACTTCCTCTCAGGCGTCGCCCGCGCTACCGCCTTGGCTTTCTGGTTGTGATTGAGTCTGGCGCCTAATTCGGTTCGTCTGGGGGGATCACCATCCTGCCCACACCGCCGCCAACGCTGTTCCGTTTAGTCCAAATGTCAGACCTCACAAAATGCAGATGCACTTCGTTGCTGACTCTCTCTCGGTAGCTGGGATCCTGTCGCCAGTGCCACAGGGTGCCTGTCGAACAATCAACACTCAGCGCGAGATCTTCGGCCGGAATCGCCCAGTCCCACCGCTTCTTTCGCAATCGCCTCGACCGCTCTTCGGCAGATAGGTACTGAAACGCAGCGATCATCGCTGCTGCGTCTTGCGAGCATGCCTCTAAGAAGCTGCCGAGCAGCTTGATTTGTGAGCGCTCAGCAACGCTCTGGGCATGACCGGAAAGCCCAAGAGCCAGCCCGACATCGCGGCTCGAAGATATGACGTAGCGAACGATTTCTTTCGCGGGCAGAGGTTGGCCGAGTTCCCCGATCAGGTCTAGTTGACAGATCAGGGCTGTCAGAAATTGCCCCGATGGAGGCTCATTGTGGAGCGACTCGTAAAGGGCTGCTTTGAAGAGGTCGACCCGAGGTTGCACCGGTAGATACTCCTGTTGAGGCCGCCGCCGGTCAGACCCTCTATCCGGCCTGGTCACCGTGAGATCCGTGGCGTCGATTTCGGGAACGCGCCCCACACCTAGCGGGAAGAAATAGTCCTGATTTGCATCAGCGTACTTCGCGAGACACGCCGACCATTTGCCAATTGTATGGGTTGCGACCCCCATCTCGGCTGCAAGTGTGCGGTTCTTGATGCCTGGGCAGGCCTTCCGACGGCGAGCGGTGTCGATAAGCTTGGCCCAGCGCGTTACGTCCGGAAGGCCAAGGCACTCCCTAATCGCTTTCGCGGGGACCACTTGTTTCCTGAGTCCACTGCCATCATCGAACTCGTGCCAGGTCACAAGCTCGAGCACGCAGGCAAGTACCTGGAGGAGGGATGGAGGCAAGGGTAACCGCCGTTCTGTATGCCATTGGCATGCGAGGTACATGCGGCTGTTCACAAGCGCCAAAGAGGGCACTCCCTCTCCGGTTGACCTCGGATGTTCGCGGGAAGCGCAGTCCTCAATCCATCGCCTTGCGGTCTCACTGGTCCGCTCTTCCCGACTAACTCGTCGGGTCTTGGCCGCGTTGGCTACGTGTTTTTCGAACTCCGAGCGAGGTCTGTTCTCTCGTCCTCTCCATCTCAATCTGTCGAGTTTCTCTTCGAGTTGGTCAGGCGAGGCGGGAGGTTCGGGAACTTCGGGCCTATAATTAGCCTCAGCCGCGACTGTCGTTTCCTCGAACCAAGTCGAAATCTCGAAGGGCAGTTTGTCGGAGCCCAGATTGAGGAGCTGGCGCATTTTCATTCCACACCTGCTGTAACGTACTGACCCCACGCTTCCATCAACGCACGTCGCCTCTCCAAGGCATCCCCGCGTCGATAGGCTCGCTCCGTTGCATCCCCCACCACATGCGCAAGGGCTGCTTCAGCGATCTCTGAGGCAAAGTCCGTTTCCTCGCCAACCCAGTCGCGGAACGACGAGCGGAACCCGTGTACCGTGACTTCCACCTTCATGCGCCGCAACTGCATCGCCAGTGCCATGCTCGAGAGCGGACGCCTGACGCTGCTACCGGGGAACAGGTAAGGGTTGTCACCGCGCAAGGGCCCAACTGCATCGAGGATCTCGAGCATCCGATTCGTGATCGGGACGCGATGAGGGCGCCCGGCCTTCATCCTGTCCGCGGGAATGGTCCAGACCTTTGCGTCCCGGTCGACCTCGCCGAGGCGAGCGCCAAGCGTTTCGCCGCTGCGGCATGCCGCAAGGATCGTCCACTCAAGGGCAAGCGCAGAAGAACTGCTTAAGCTTCGGAGGCGCGCAGCAAAGGCCGGAACCTCAGGGTAGGGGAGGGCCTTGTGGTGCCCCCGTGTCAGCTTCTGTCGCTTGGGCAGGAGCTTGTCTAGGTGACCACGCCAGCGGGCCGGATTCTCGCCGGTGCGGAGCCCTTTTGCCTTAGCCGCATCCAACACGCGCTCGATGCGTCCTCGCAGCCGAGAGGCAGTTTCGGCCTTGGTGGTCCAGAGCGGGGTGAGACAGGCAAGCACCTCATGAGTTCCGATCGCATCAAGAGGCAGGTTGCGGATTGGAGCGGCATATACTGTGAGGGTCATCTTCCATTGCGCCTTGTGTTTGGCGTTCCGGAAGCCTGACTCCATCGTGGCAACAAGCTCATCGGCAAAGCTGCCAAACGTGTGCTCCGGCGCTTCACGTTCCGATTGAGCTAACTTGCGAGCATGGATCGGGCTAACCCCTTCGCGCACCAGCCGACGCGCATCGATCACTGCCTCACGTGCATTCGCTAGGCTGACATCACTGAGGCGGCCGAGCCCCATCTCGGTGCGTTTGCGCTGCCATTGAAAGATGAAGGACCAGCGCTTTGAACCCCGGCTGTCGACCACGAGATAGAGGCCGTCACCGTCAGCGTGCAAGCCTGGCTCAGTGATCGTTGCGACCGCGCGTGCGGACAATCTTTTAGAGACGCGAGCCATACTGCACCCTAAATCCAACCCTAAACGTTGAACCGGATTGTAGTGTGCGGCAACGAACAGCAACAGACACTAAGGCTTCTGAAACTCTATATTTTGCTCAAAGAAACGAACCATAGCGAACAGCAGTGAACCCATACTTGGCGGACTTCCTCTCCGCCACTTACCCTGGCTTGAGGTGTTGATTTAGCGTAGCTTTTCTGTTGCTGCTTAACGTAAACCTCATTGTACCCCACATAACGACTGCGTGCGCTTGTATGCAGTTGCACGTGGAAAGACGATTACGACCGCTATCACCGAGTCGGGGTAGCTGTGCGCAACCATTGGTGTCTCCGCAGATATGGCGCTCCTGACGATACTGGTCTCCTTGACCCCGCTTTTTGACTAACATGTTTTCTCTAGATTGGTCTGCGCGGGCGACAAACACAGCTCGGATGGCTGCCCCTCAAAGGACGAAACCCCTTGCCCTTAGCGAGTTATTCCGCTTCGAAGAGCAGGATTAGTTTGGCAGCGCCTGCTCGCTCGGGCTTTCACTTGCTCGACACCGTCCGCAATATCGACAGCTACGATCCGGTCGAGTAAACCCACATCTGCGGCCCCGGCCACATGGACCATGCCCATAAGAATAATGAGTTCGTCGATATCGCTCAGCTTCAACGCTGCAGAGAATTTCTGATGAGGGTGTTGGACTCGATTATATCTGAAGACTTATTTCTCTCTTGAGAGACGCCAATACGCTGTACGGATCACCTGAATTGCTCGCTAGACAGCTCTGATCGAAAGGCAGCTTTTAGGAAGTCTTCAGCCGCGGTCAAATGACCGCACTGGGCCGCCTTGCAGAAGCCGTCTCAATCAGTGGCGGCCCACCGGCGACTGATTTCAAACGTTAAGGTCGCTGTTCAGAAACTCAGGCTCGTCCTCGGCCCCGATGGTGTGGAACGAGGCCGGTTTTTGCTGACGAATCCGGCCAAGAGAACACCACGCAGACAAGGGCCGGCATCAGGCTCCACGTGCCGCAAATGACGCACATCGGCGTCTGCCATTGATGAGCAGGTCGTGCTCGAG
>JAQSXP010000285.1 GCA_029256605.1 Devosia sp.
GTCGTCAAAGGCCTCTCCTTTACCCTGGGGCGCGAGCGCCTCGGCATTGTGGGCGAAAGCGGGTCGGGCAAGTCCATGACCGGCCGCTCGATCCTCAAACTCATCCGCAAGCCCGGCGAGGTCACCGCCGACAAACTGCGCTTTGCCGGCATCGACATCTTGGGGCAAAGCGAGCGGCAGATGCGCGACATTCGCGGCGCCCGCATCTCCATGGTGATGCAGGACCCCAAATTCTCGCTCAACCCGGTGATAACCGTTGGCGATCAGATCGCCGAAGCCCTTGTCACCCACCAGAAGCTGCCGCGCAGCGCCGTGCAGGCCCGCATCATCGAGATGCTCCATGCCGTGCGCATCAACGAGCCCGAACGCGTGGTCAAGCTCTATCCCCACGAAGTGTCGGGCGGCATGGGCCAGCGCATCATGATCGCCATGATGCTGATCCCCGAACCCGAGCTGCTGATTGCCGACGAGCCCACTTCCGCGCTCGACGTGTCCGTGCAGGCCCAGGTGCTCGACATCATCGATACCCTTGTGCGCGACAAGGGCATGGGCCTGATCCTGATCAGCCATGACCTGGCGCTCGTCAGCCGCTATTGCGACCGCATCCTCGTCATGAATGCCGGGCGCGTGGTCGAGGAATGCGCCGCCGGGCAACTCGAAAACGCCACGCACCCCTATACCCGTGGCCTGCTAGCAGCCATGCCGACAATCGATGAGAACCGCGACGAACTTCCGGTGCTCGACCGCACGCAATGGGCCGGCACATGAACGCCATCGACCTGCAGAACCTCGACATCTCCTATGGCGACACCAAGGTCGTCCACGCCGTCAATCTGTCCATTGCCCAAGGCGAAAGCTTTGCCCTGGTGGGGGAATCTGGCTCGGGCAAGTCAACCATCCTGCGCGCCATCGCCGGGCTTGCCCCCGACTGGACCGGCGCCATTTCCGTTATGGGCAAGCCGCGCAGCCATGGCGTCGATCGCGCGGTGTCGAGCCAGGTGCAGATGGTGTTCCAGGATCCCTATGGCTCCCTTCATCCGCGCAAGACGATCGATGCGGCCCTCAGCGAACCCCTTGCCATCCATGGCCTTGGCAATCGCGGAGAACGGGTGGAAGCGGTGCTTAGCGATGTCGGGCTCGACCAGCGCTTCCGCTTCCGCTTTCCCCACCAGCTTTCGGGCGGCCAGCGCCAGCGCGTCGCCATCGCCCGCGCCCTGATGCTCAAGCCCAAGGTCATGCTGCTCGATGAGCCGACCTCGGCGCTCGACGTGTCGGTGCAGGCCGAGATCCTCAATCTCCTGAAGCGCCTGCGCCGCGAGCAGGGCCTGACCTATCTCCTCGTCACCCACAACCTTCCCGTCGTGAGTTTCCTTTGCGACCGCCTTGCCGTCATGCAACGCGGCCGCATCGTGGAAATCGCTGACGTCGCCAATCTGAAGGCCCGCCACCTCAGCGAGCCCTATTCGCGCGAACTTTTGGCGGCCACCGAAGGCTAGCCGCCGCGCCTCTTCCAAGACCCCAAGGACTAAACCATGACTGACCACACCCAGGCCCTGCTCGCCTTTGACGCCGCCATTGCCAAGGCGACCACCGCCGAAGCGGCCTTCAATGCCCTGCAGGACCTCGCCCGCGCCACCGTCGGCGCCAAGCTCTTCACCATCATGCTGGTGGATATGGAAGCCGAGCTGTCGCGCCGCGCCTTTACCAGCGATCCCGTCAGCTACCCCACCTCGGCCACCAAGCCCCTCAACTACGGCCCCTGGTTCGACATCGTTCATGGCAAGCGCCAATATTTCGTGGCCAACACTATCGAGGACATCGCCAAGGTCCTGTTCGACCATGAGCTGATCAACCAGCTGGGCTGCCAATCCGTCGTCAACGTGCCCATCATCATCAAGGACGAACTGGTCGGCTGCATGAACCTGCTGGACGTCGCCGGCCACTACACCCCCGAGCGCCTCCAGATCATCCGCGAAGTGCTCTCCATCCCCGCCAAGCTGGCCGTGCTCGCGGCCCGCGCCTGACCTTCCGATCCCTCCCCCGCCCATCTGTTCGCGTGCGGGGGAGCCGCGCCCTCGGTGGCGCTCCACAGGCCTGGAAAAGTCTGTCCATCTTCATTCAGAACCCGTTCACCTTTGTGGCCACTTTGTGACATAGTTGCAGGATATCGCGCTTTCGCGTCACATCCCGGGACCGCCACCCTGCCGGTTCTGTCGCAGATTTTCAGGCTAGGCACTAACCCTGCCTCCGGCCCAAAACCCGCATTTTGCCTGCACAAAATGCATCCTGCTCTCGTGTTAAGCAAAATAACGCGGTCACATCACCGTAAAAATCCATGTTGACACTTCAGCCAAAACCCGCCTAGCTTGAAAATACTTTACAGAAAAATGTCGGGAGCAGCACATCTATGCGGGTCGGCATTATCGGTCTCGGTTTTCGCCTCGGCTACTTGGCGAGGATCTTCTCCGCCACCCGCGAAGACTTCGACATTGTTGGTTATGCCGATCCCGCTCCGGCCGGCTTATCTTATGCCCAAGAACATGGCGTCAACGTCGGCAGGAGTTTTTGCAACCTTGAAGAACTGCTAGACCACGGCAACCTCGATTTGCTGATGATTGGGTCGCCAAACCATCTTCACCTCGAACATATTCGGATCGGTCTCGAGCGCGGCATGAAGATCTTCACCGAAAAACCGGTGGTGACTTCAGTCGAGGACACGATGATCCTGGCCGAGCTCATCGGTCAATATGGGTCGGACCAGCTGATGGTCGGCCTCGTCTTGCGCTACGCGCCGCTCTACAAGGATTTGCGCCAGGCGCAGGCCGAGGGCAAGCTCGGCGATATCGCCGCCATCGAAGCCTCCGAGACGATCCCGCCCTATCACGGCGCCTTTTTCATGCGCGATTGGCGCCGCTACGAGAAATATGCTGGCAGCTTCATGCTCGAAAAATGCTGCCATGACCTTGATTTGTATAATGGTGTCATGGGCTGCCGGCCCCAATATGTGGCCAGTTTCGGCGGCCGCCGCAGCTTCACCCCCGACAATGCGCCCCAGGCGGCGGGCATCAACGATCTAGAAGTCTATCACCGCAAACCCTCGGGCTGGGAAGGCTCCGACAGAGTATTCGACAGTGATGGCGACATCATCGATTTCCAGACGGCAATCGTGCAATACCAAAACGGCGCCGCGCTGACCTTTCACACCAATCTAAACGTCCCCGACGACTACCGGCGCTTCGCCGTGGTCGGCGCCAAAGGCATGGCCGAAGGCGACTTCGTGCGCAATTATTTCCGCGTCACCGA
>JAQSXP010000286.1 GCA_029256605.1 Devosia sp.
GAAACCCGCGCCACGGCCGCCTGGGCGCTCGACCAGATCCTCAAAATGCTGCACCCCTTCATGCCCTTCGTCACCGAAGAGCTCTGGGCGGAAACCGGCGCCCACGGCCCGGCTCGCGACGGCCTGCTGATTCTCTCGACCTGGCCGGAGCTCGATGGTCTCGAAGATCCCTCCGCAGATGCCGAGCTCAGCTGGCTGATCGAAGTGATCACCAATATCCGCTCGGTGCGCAGCGAAATGAACGTGCCGGCCAGCGCCAAGCTGCAGCTGGCGGTGATTGGTGCCGACGACACCACGCTGCGTCGCCTCGTGGCCGGCACCAGCCTCATCACCCGCCTCGCGCGGCTCGAGGCCATCAGCCCGCAAACCACGGTACCCGGCGAATCGGCACAGTTCGTTGTGGGCGAAGCCACCTGGGCGCTGCCCCTGGCCGAGTTCATCGACATATCAGCCGAAAAGGCGCGCCTCCAGAAGGAAATCGGCAAGCTCGACGCCGAAGTCAGCCAGATCGACAAGAAGCTGGGCAATGAGCAGTTCGTCGCCAAGGCGCCCGAAGAGGTGATCGAAGAGCAAAAGGCGCGCCGTCAGGCGGCCGCCGATCGCCGCAGCCGCATCGGCGATGCCCTGCAGCGGCTCAGCTGACCGGCCATGAGCGGCCACCAGCATGAGCCAAGGCCTGCCGCCGCCCTCCCGGACGGCGCCGGCCTTGTGACCGTGCTGGTGTTCGACGGGCAGGGCGGGGTGGTCCGGCACGATGCTGCCGAGGCTCCGCCCCCGGTGCCCTCGGGCGGGTTCCTCTTGATCGCGGGCAATCCAAAGTCGCCCCAATTCGCCCCCTGGCTGCAGTCCGAGAGAGCGCGCCTGCAGGCCGAGCTGCTGCTTCCCCACAGCACCCGCACCCATTGCGCCGTGGTCGATGACACCGCCGTCCTGGTGCTGCGGGTCGCCGGCCCTCATGCCCACTGGGACAATATCGAGCGCCAGGTCCTCACCCTCCTCATCGAGCGGGATCGCGTGGTCATCGCTTCCGAGCTCGACATGGTCGAGTTCCTCAAGGTCGCGAAATGGGAAAGCTCCCACCACGCCCCGGTCAGCCCCGCCGAACTCGTTGCCCGCGTGGGTCGCCACGCGGCCGATCACCTCGAAGGGCTGATCGAGCATGTCGCCGACAAGCTCGACGATGTGGAAAAAGCGGCGCTCTCCAACGATCCCGCCAAGGCGCGTAGCCACCTCGCCCATTTGCGCCGCGCCATCATCAGCTATCGCCGGCTCGTCTGGCCCCAGCGCGAAGTGTTCGGCGAGCTTGAACTCGAGGATGTGTCCTTCTTCACCCCCGAGGATCGGCAGCGCCTGCGCGAAGCCTCGGCCCGCGCCGCCCGCATCGGCGAAGAGCTGACCTCGCTGTCCGAGCGGGCCGTGCTGGTGCACGAACAGATCACCGATTCGCGCGCCGAGCAGATGAACCAGACCATGCTGATTCTGACCGCCGTGAACCTCGTCTTCATGCCCCCGACCCTGCTGACGGGGTTGCTTGGAGTGAATGTGGCGGGCATTCCCTTCGCGCAATCGCCCTATGCTTTTTGGGTAGTGTGCGTGCTCTTGCTGGCCATGATCCTGGGCATTATCTGGTGGATGCACGAGCGGCGTTGGCTCTAGTCCGTTCGCGCTGTAGGGCTGCCCGCCTTGGCGGCCGGCGCGCTTGAATCAAACTCTGCACTGCGCCGGCTTACTGCTTCCAAATGCAGGCGATTTCAGCCTTCAAACATTTGGCCCATTCCTGCTTTGTGCTTATTGCGCAACAGCAGAGTTGATTCACTGCATTAACATCGTCATGCAACGATTTAGCGACATTTCCCGCCACAATGTTTGGGTATGAAGCAAGTCAAGACAGGCATGAGCCTTGACCGCCGGGAACCCGTTCCCCGGTCAATCAGCATGCGGGGATCGGTCCGCGGTTTCGGACCATGGTTCGACGACGTCCACCTTGGAGTGGACGAAAGGAGTGAGATGCGGATCATGGGGGAACATTCCCTGATCTCCGTTGCGATGGGAGCAGTCTTCGCCCTGGCGATGCTGGCCCCAGTGCAGGCGCAGACCGCGGCCGATGCCGCGCTGGATATGGCCAAGATGCTCGACGGGGCAGGGGGCGGTGTGTCGGGGGACGATCTCGTTGCCGCGCTCGAAGATGCGGCTGCAGCCGGCCAACCTATGGCCATGTGGCAGCTTGGCACCATGTACGAGAACGGCGAGGGCGTTGCCCGCGATCCGGTCAAGGCCTTTGGCTATTTCGCCCAGATCGCCAATCAGCACGCCGATGCGGCGCCCAAGGGCGTCGAGTCCGACATTGTGGCGCAGTCCTTCGTCAAGATCGGCGATTACTTCCGCGACGGTCTGCCCGATGCCGGTATCAAGGCCGATGCCGATCGCTCCCATGCCCTGCTCCTCCATGCCGCCACCTATTTCGGCGATGCGGATGCGCAATATCGCGTTGGCCTTCTTTACCTCGACGAAAATGAACTGGGCCTGAACCCGTTGCAAAGCGCGCGCTGGTTCTCCCTTGCCGCCCGCAAGGGGCATGCCGCAGCTCAAGCCCATCTTGGCGATCTGTTGTTCCACGGTGTGGCCGGTCTCGTGCCCCAGCAGGTCGAAGGCCTGATGTGGCTGTCGCTGGCGCAGGCGCGCGTCGCCGGCACCGCCGACGAGGCTTGGGTCAACACCATGGTCAGCAAGGCCATGGCCGTCGCGACGCCCGAACAGCGCGCCGAAGCTGCCTCCCTCGCCTCCAGCGTCGCCCCGCAATTCGCCTCGTTCTAGGGCGGCGCTAGAAGGTGAACCAGCCTTCCACGGGCACGTGGTCGCTCGGCTTGTCCCAGCCGCGCACCTCCTTGTGCACCACCACGTCGTCGAGCCGGTCTGCGGCCTGCGGCGACAGCAGCAGGTGATCGATGCGGATGCCGTGGTTACGCCGCCACGCCCCCGCCTGGAAATCCCAGAACGTATAGGACGGCTCGGCCGTGATCGCCCGCAGCGCATCGGTGAACCCCAGGTTCACCAGCGTACGGAAGCGCTCGAGGCTTTCGGGCCGATAAAGCGCATCGCCCCACCAGCCTTCGGGATTATGCGCGTCGATCGGGGTCGGGATGAGGTTGTAGTCCCCCAGGATAATGAAGGGCTCTTCGAATTTGAGCCGTTCCTCGGCAAATGCCGTCAGCCGCTCCATCCAGCGCAGCTTGTAGGGGAATTTTTCGCTATCCACCGGATTGCCGTTGGGCAGGTAGATATTGCACACGCGAATGGCCCCT
>JAQSXP010000287.1 GCA_029256605.1 Devosia sp.
GCCTGCTTTCCAGATGGGGCACCCCAAGGCGTTCGAACTGGCGAGCCGCCTCGTCGACCTCGCGCCCGAAGGGCTCGATCATGTGCTTTACACCAATTCAGGTTCTGAATCGGTGGAAACCGCACTCAAGGTGGCGCTGGCCTATCATCGGGTGCGCGGCGAAGGCAGCCGCACCCGCTTGATCGGGCGCGAGCGGGGCTATCACGGCGTCAATTTCGGCGGCATCACGGTGGGTGGCATCGTCACCAATCGCAAGATGTTCGGCACGCTGCTGGCGGGGGTCGATCACCTGCCCCACACCCATAACCTGCAGAAAAACGCCTTCAGCAATGGCTTGCCCCAGCATGGCATGGAACTGGCCGACGAGCTCGAGCGCATCGTGGCCCTCCATGATGCTTCCACCATTGCGGCGGTGATCGTCGAGCCGGTGGCGGGCTCGACCGGCGTCTTGATCCCGCCCGCCGGCTATCTGCAGCGCCTGCGCGAGATTACGAAGAAGCACGGCATCCTGCTGATCTTTGACGAGGTGATCACCGGCTATGGGCGCCTCGGCACGCCCTTCGCGGCCGATTATTTCGGCGTAACGCCCGATATCATGGTCACGGCCAAGGGCCTCACCAATGGCGTTATTCCGATGGGTGCGGTGCTGGTGTCGGCCGAAATCCACGACGCCTTCATGACCGGGCCGGAGAACGCCATCGAGCTGTTCCATGGCTACACTTACTCCGGCAACCCCATCGCCTGTGCCGCCGCGCTTGCCACGCTGGAAACTTACCGAGAAGAAGGGCTGCTGACGCGCGGGGCGGAACTGGCCCCCTATTTCGCCGAGGCGCTGCATTCGCTGCGCGGCGAGCCGCATGTGATCGATATCCGCAATATCGGGTTGGTTGGCGCGGTCGAGCTCGAGCCCATCGCCGGCAGCCCGACCAAGCGGGCCTTCTCGGCCTTTATCAAGGCATTCGAAAGCGGCTATCTGATCCGCACCACGGGGGACATCATTGCGCTGAGCCCACCCCTCATCATTTCGCGCGACCAGATCAACGAACTGGTGGATGGATTGCGCACAGTTTTGCGGAGCATCGAATAATGCGGCTGATCGAAAACGCCGTAGCAGGCAAGCGCTACATTTCCAGCGGCCGGCGTGTGCCGGTGTTCAATCCGGCCACGGGCGAACAATCGGCCGAACTGCCGCTGTCGACCCTCAACGAGCTCGACGCCGCGGTGCAGGCCGCCAAGGCCGCGCAGCCCGTTTGGGGCAATACCCCGCCCATGAAGCGGGCGCGCATCATGTTCCGCTACAAGGCCCTGCTCGATCAGCATGCCGATGAGCTGGCGCGCGAGATCTCGCGTGAGCACGGCAAGGTGCATGATGATGCGCTGGGGGAAGTGGCCCGCGGCATCGACTGCGTCGAATTTGCCTGCGGCATTCCCCAACTGCTCAAGGGCGAGTTCTCGCGCAATGTGGGCCCGGCGATCGACTCCTATTCCGAGCGCCAGCCGCTCGGCGTCGTGGCGGGCATCACCCCGTTCAACTTCCCGGCCATGGTGCCGATGTGGATGTATCCAGCGGCCATTGCCTGCGGCAACACCTTTATCCTCAAGCCCTCCGAGCGCGATCCTTCAGCCTCGATGCTGGCCTGGAACCTCTTCATGGATGCGGGCCTGCCTGAAGGGGTGTTCAACATCGTTCATGGCGACAAGGAAATTGTCGATGCCATTCTCGATCATCCCGACATCAAGGCGGTGAGCTTTGTCGGCTCCACCCCGATCGCCGAATATGTGTATCGCCGCGGTACGGCCGCGGGCAAGCGCATGCAGGCGCTGGGCGGGGCCAAGAACCACATGGTGGTGATGCCCGATGCCGATCTCGACCAGGCGGCCGATGCGCTGATGGGCGCCGGTTACGGCTCGGCCGGCGAGCGCTGCATGGCCGTTTCGGTGGCGGTGCCCGTGGGCAAGGAAACCGGCGACGCGCTGATCGCCAAGCTCAAGCCGCGCGTCGAGGCGCTCAAGATCGGCCCGGCAACCGACCCCGATGCGCAGATGGGCCCGGTGGTGACCAAAGCCCATCGCGACAAGATCATCGGCTATATCGACTCTGGCGTCGACCAGGGCGCCGAGCTCGTGGTCGATGGGCGCAACTTTTCGCTCCAGGGCTATGAAGGCGGCTATTATGTCGGGGGGACCTTGTTCGACAATGTCACCCGCGACATGACCATCTACAAGGAAGAGATTTTCGGGCCAGTGCTCTCGGTGGTGCGGGCGGCGGACTATGCCGACGCTGTCGATCTCATCAACAGCCACGAATTTGGCAATGGCACCGCGATCTTCACCCGCGATGGCGATGCGGCGCGCGAATTTGCCGACAAGATCGAAGTGGGCATGGTCGGCGTCAATGTGCCAATCCCGGTGCCGGTCGCCTATCATAGCTTTGGCGGCTGGAAGCGCTCGCTCTTTGGCGACCACGCCATTTACGGTCCGGAAGGCGTTCACTTCTATACCCGCCTCAAGACCGTCACCACCCGCTGGCCCGCCGGCATTAAGGGTGGCGCCGAGTTCTCCTTCCCCAGCGTCAAATAAGGAACACAACCGCATGCCGTCCCCCGGAGAAAACCTGCGCATCAATGGTGACCGGCTTTGGGACAGCCTGATGGACATGGCCAAGATCGGCCCGGGGGTGGCCGGCGGCAATAACCGGCAAACCCTGACCGACGAGGACGGGGAAGGGCGGCACCTCTTTGCGCGCTGGTGCGAAGCGGCTGGGCTCACCCTCGGCGTTGACCGGATGGGCAATATGTTTGCCACCCGCCCCGGCACCGATCCCGCGGCGCTGCCGGTTTACATCGGCTCGCACCTCGATACCCAGCCCACCGGCGGCAAGTTCGATGGTGTGCTCGGCGTTCTGGCCGGGCTCGAAGTGGTGCGCTCGCTCAACGACCTCAACATCGCCACCCGCCATCCGATCGTCGTGACCAACTGGGCCAATGAGGAAGGCGCGCGCTTTGCTCCGGCCATGCTGGGCTCGGGCGTTTTTGCCGGCATCCATACGCTCGACTATGCCTATGCGCGGCGGGATGGCGAGGGCAAGAGCTATGGTGACGAACTCAAACGCATCGGCTGGCTGGGCGACGAAGAGGTAGGCGCGCGCCCCATGCATGCCTATTTCGAATACCACATCGAACAGGGCCCGATCCTTGAGGCGCAGAACAAGCAGATCGGCGTCGTCACCCATTGCCAGGGCCTGTGGTGGCTCGAATTCACGCTGACGGGCAAGGAAGCCCATACCGGCTCGACCCCGATG
>JAQSXP010000288.1 GCA_029256605.1 Devosia sp.
GCCGCGAGCGTGCAGTTGGGTACCATCCCGCCCGAAAGCGCGGGCCATGTTGCCCAGGAGCGGGCAGCTGTAATCCCACTGGCGGACGACAATCCGTCAGCCGACACGGCGCAGGAGGCCAAGGCCAGTCTGGTGCCGCCCTTCCTTGCCGGCCGCTTTGGCCACGCGCCCCAGCTCTGGCTGGTTGCGCCGGGCGAAGCGCGGGTGCTGGATCGGGGCGCCCTGATCCATTTCGCCTCCGAGCGCTGCGATCCACGCGAGGCGATCGGCGTGGTCCTGAGGCCCACCGATGGCGGCGCGATTGCGCTTTTGGGCAAGCCGGCGGCGCAAGCGGGGGATTGGGTGAGCCTGCGCGATCACGGCCAGGCCATCCCGATCCGCCTGGTTGCCCCCTTCGAGGAGGGCACGGACCTAGCTACGGCGTTCGGCAACGGCGCGGGCCCGGCGTAGCGTTTCAGCATAAGCGGGGTTGAAGCGCACCTGCGCCATGGTGATGGCGCCATCCAGCCGCGCGGAAATGACGGGACTCTGCGGATCGGCCTGCAGCAGTTCAAGATTGTGCTTGCAATAAAGGCCCAGCGCTTCCCCCGTTTGCGTCCAGACTTGGTCAAAGAGCGCATTGACCGCCAGCGACTCCCGACAGTCGCGGATCGTGGCCAACAGATACATGCCGTTGATCGCGGCCAGCATCCGGTCGGGGTCGAGGCGATCCGCCCCGGTGCGGGGGCGCCGCAGGGCGGCATTGAGATCGGGCATCACCTCGGCCAATCGAACTTCCACCCGTTCGGATGCGAGTTTGACGATGCCGCTCGACATCGCGCTCCAGCGGCTGGCACGAGCGAATTCGACATTGCCGGTCAGTGCCCGCATCAACCGGTTAAAGCGCTCGACACGGCGGCAGGCCAGATCCATATCGGTAAAGCCTGTTTGCGTCTGCAGGCTCAGGGCCTGCTGCTGAGCCTGGGCAAACACCGCCTCCACCAGCGGCGCGAACCCCGCCTGGCTCAGCCGTACCTCCCCCGCCCCACCCGCCGCCTTGATCGCGGCGAGCATCAGCGGGGCGGGATTGCTGATCTGGGAGAGCATGGCGTGAAACAACAGCGCCGCCAGCGGCGGATCGCCCAGCGGCAGCGTTGGCAGCGCTCGCCCCATCCCGCCAGCATCGGTGATGGCGTTCATTGCCTTGCCGAGCTCTGCCGCCTTGTCCAGCAGCGGCCAGCCGCGCAACGCCACCAGCACCAAAGGCAGCGCCGCAAGCCCGCCTTCCCCATTCAGCTGCGCGCGCAAGCGTCGCTCGGCCTCCTGGTCATTCGCTGCCAGCGCCAGGGCGGTGCGGATGCGATCGACCACTACCGGCACCACCGCCTCGAACTGGCTCGGAGCAAAGCCCTCGCTGGCCAGGGGTTCGGGTGGGATCAGGTCGGGGCAGAGGTCGCGCACGACGAAGCGCCAGACGGTCGTTGCGTCCGGCCGGGCAATGCAACTTGAAGTGGGAAAGACAGAAGGGTGCTCAACCAGCACGGGCTCGAGCAATCCGGCAAACACCGGCACCGGCATGACCACGCCACCCCCTGCACGCATGGGCGGGGCTGTCGAGTCGATGCGCAAAGCAGCTGGAGCCATGACACGGAAGTGCATTGGAGGAACGACCCTCCAATGCTAGCCGTGTTCGGTAAACAATCCTTGTTGGATCAGCGGGATCAGGCGGCGCTGCGCTCGACGACCCAATTGCCGTTCTGCTCGCGGCAGGCGGTACCCTTGCGGGTGTAGTCCTGCCCGCCAATCTTGACGGTGTGGGTAAAGTCACGGCAATCGAGATTGTTGACCCGCACATAGGGGCCAACGCTGACGGCGCCGGTGGCGCCCTTGTCGCCCGCCCATTGGCGCGGCGCGCCGGGACGGCCGAACTGCAGCGCATAGAATTGCGCGCTGTTGGCTTCCGCCGAATCCTTGGCCGACATCAGCGCAATGGCAGCGGGATCCACAAAGCCGTTGGCAATGCTGGTCGTCAGCATGGCCTGCTGGGTGGTCTGAGCCGGGCTGGGGGTCGTGGGCGCCGCAATCACGGGCGCCGCCACCACTGATGCCTGCACAACCTGGGTCGGGGTTGCGGTGCTGGAACAAGCGGCAAGGCTCGACAGCAATAACGGCAGGGCCAGGAATGCTAAACGGTTCATCTGCGGGCTCTCGCGAAGGGGTAAGTGCTTGTTGTGACGCAATGTGGCGGAAATGCGTCAGCCTTTGGCGGCGCTGGTGGCGCGCACCGTGGGCAATCGCAGTTCTGCCAGCAACCCGCCCAGCGTTGAACGCTTGAGCTGCAGGCTGCCGCCATACACATCAACCAGTTCCTTGACGATATCCAGCCCCAGCCCGCTTCCTGGCGTCTTCTCGTCCAATCTGACGCCGCGGCGCAACACTTTCTGCGCGTCTTCCTCCGAAAGCCCGGCGCCATTGTCCTCGATGCGGATCAACAAGCTCGTCGCTGTCTCCCCCTGCTCGCTGCCCAGGCGTACCCGGACCTCGCCCCGCGACCATTTACAGGCATTGTCGAGCAGATTGCCGGTGATCTCCTCGAGATCGGCTTCGTCGCCGCGGAACCACGGCACTGCACCCTCGGGAGAATCGTAACGCACGTCCACCTTGGGGTGGATCTTGCCCATCACCCGCGTCAGCCGCAGCAGCACCGCGGCAGGATCGGCGCGTTTGCCCACCACCGCCGTGCGGGCGGCGAGCCGCGCCCGGTCAAGATAGGTGGAAACCAGCCCGCTCATCTTGTCGGTTTGCGCCAGCACCACATCGGCCAGCGCGCCCTGGCGCGCGCCCGCCTCGTTGCGCAACACGGCAATGGGCGTCTTGAGCCCATGGGCCAGATTGCCGACCTGGTTGCGGGCCCGCTCGATGATCTGGGTGTTGGAGCGCAGCAATTCATTTACCTCTTCGGCAAGTGGCGCAATCTCCACCGGGTAAGTTCCGGTGACCGCACCGCTTTCGCCCGAGCGCACGGCCTCGATGGAATGGCTCAGCCGCGCAATGGGGCGCATGGCGATCCGTGCCACGATTGCGCTCATGATCGCGAGCATCACGCCCACCGCACCCAGCACCACAAAGGCTTGGCCGCGAAACTCCTCCACCAGCTGCAGGATCTCGCTGAGATTACCCGTCACCACCACCTGATAGGTGTTGGGTGCGAGGGTTATGGTGCGCTCCACCACCCGCATATTGGTGCCGAAGGCATCCTCCATCACCGCGGTCCGGCGCCCGAGCGCATCGGGCGGACCCATCATCACGGGGAGGTC
>JAQSXP010000289.1 GCA_029256605.1 Devosia sp.
ATTCAACGATGAAGTGGAAGCAAGACCCTGGTACGCCCAAGGGGAATCGAACCCCTGTTCCCGCCGTGAGAGGGCGGTGTCCTGACCGCTAGACGATGGGCGCGGAGGAGGTCTTAGTGCTAGCTTATCCCCGCAACAGCAGCAAGGAAAATGGTACGCCCTAGGGGAATCGAACCCCTCTCTCCACCGTGAAAGGGTGGCGTCCTGACCGATAGACGAAGGGCGCCTAAGCGCTGGTGGTCGTATAGTCGGGCCTTTCTGATTGCGCAACACCTTTGCGCGTTTTCCGTGAACTTTTTCAACAGCCTGAGAAAGTCACCGGCCGGCGCCAGCCTTTCGGCCGCTCGCGCACATCCACATGAATAAAGGGCCGCCCGGGATAGCAGCCAAGCCCGCCAACCGCCGGCGTGCGCATGGCAAAAGCAATCAGCTCACGCTTGTCGACCCCGGGGATATAGAAGTCCGCCGCCATGCATTTGGTGTGGTAGGAATTGTCCGCCCCGCCAGCCGACTTGTTGTGCCGCCCATCCCGATAGCCCGAGTGCATGATCACCTTGCGCCCGAAATGGCCCTCGAACTCCCAGATCAGGAATCGCAGCTGCGGGCTGATGCAAAACGCATTCACCTCCCGGCTGGCGACATAAGTCCCCCAGTCCGAACGCTTGCCCGAATAGGCTTGCCCGCTGCCACTGGCGAACATCGCCATCGGCGCGCAGCCAGTCAGAACCAGAACACAGGTGAGGAGGGCGGCGATCGTTTTCATGGCGTCCACTCAGGTCGGCCAGTTGCGCGAAAGCAACACAGCAACTGATGGTTTGGAAAGCCGCTAAAATACGATCGAGATTGCTAACCGCTGGCTAAGCATCAGGGTTAACGAAATTGTCTACCGGCCGGAGCCGGCAGACAAAAGCTTAGAAGATGCTGGGGATTACCACTTGCCGGTGTTGGGCATCGAGGCCCACGGCTCCTGCGGGGGCAGGGTCCCATTCTGGATCAACTCGACCGAAATGCCATCGGGCGAGCGCACGAACGCCATATGCCCATCGCGCGGCGGCCGGTTGATCACGACACCCATATCCGACAAGTGCTGGCACAAGGCGTAGATGTCATCGACGAGATAGGCGAGGTGGCCGAAATTGCGCCCGCCCGTATATTCCTCGGGGTCCCAGTTATAGGTGAGCTCGACTTCCCCGCCCTGATCGCCGGGGGCGCGCAGGAAGATCAGCGTATAGCGGCCCTTCTCGTTTTCGCTGCGCTTCACCTCTTCCAGGCCCAGCCCCTCGCAATAGAATCGCAGGCTCGCTTCCACATCGGTCACGCGGACCATGGTGTGCAGATATTTCATCGGTTTGTTCCTCTGCAGTTCGGGGCGACTCGCCTAACAACTGGCGAGGTGAGCCGCAACTGCCACACCTAAACTATTTCGAAACATCTTCTTAACTTTTGCTGCTGAATCGGACACAGTGCTACCGCTAGTGGAGTACCTCGCGGCGCGAGGCGAGTACGAAAAGGCGGCATCTATGGGGGCCAAACTGAGCGGCGAGGGCGAGGAGCCTACGACCCTGTCAACCGGGGCGGGTACCAATCGCCCACAAGCAACTGACGGCAGCATGGACACCATCGAGGTATCCGGTGCCATCAAGTGGTTTGACGCTGGCAAGGGTTTTGGCTTCATTGTGCCCGATAACGGCATGGCCGACGTGCTGCTGCACGTCACCTGCCTGCGGCGCGACGGCTACCAGACTGCTTATGAAGGCGCCCGCATCGTCGTCGAGGCCCTCAATCGCCCCGGTGGGCTGCAGGCCTTCCGCATCATCTCCATGGACGAATCCACCGCCCGTCACCCCTCGCAGATGGCCGCCCCGCGCACCCATGTCGTGGTGGAGCCGACCTCGGGCATGGTCCGGCTCGAGGTGAAGTGGTTCAATCGAATTCGGGGTTTCGGCTTCCTCTCGGCTGGCGAAGGTACGCCGGACGTCTTTGTGCATATGGAAACCCTGCGCCGCTTCGGCATCACCGAGTTGCGGCCTGGCCAATTCGTGCTTGTACGCTACGGCGATGGTCCTAAGGGCCTTATGGTTGCCGAGATTCGGCCCGATGGATGGGGCGAAGCACCTTCTTCGCACTAGGATTCGCAGCCATGTCCACCGCCTTCACCGCGCCCCCCGCCGCTGCCCGCCTGGTGCGTCGCTCCGGCCTGCTCATGGCTGCGCTTTTCGCCGTCGCGCCACTCGCTGCCTGCAGTGATGAAGGGCAGTTGGTGCTCCATACCGCGACAGGCGATCACGCCTTCAAGGTGGAAGTGGTCGATACGCCCGAAAGCCGCGCCAAGGGCCTGATGTACCGCCAGGAACTGGCCGATGATGAGGGCATGCTGTTCGACTTCATGGATGAGCGGGAAGTGTCGTTCTGGATGCGGAACACCTTCATCCCGCTCGACATGATCTTCATCGACGGCAGTGGTGTGGTCAAAACCGTGCATGTGAATGCGCGGCCGCACGATCCCACTTCGATTCCCTCGCAGGTGCCGGTCCGCTATGTGCTGGAAATCCCGGGGGGGCGCTCGCAGGAGATCGGCCTCAAGCCCGGCGACACGGTCGAGCATGACCGCATCGAGTCTTCGGTCAACTAAAAGGCCTCAAAGCCGCTTGAGGACCATGCAATCGAGCACGGCCCACAAATGCAGGCTCGCCCCCGCCACCACGAACACATGCCAAAGCGCGTTCTGGAACCGTAGGGCCTCCCAGAGATGGAAGATGATGCCGAGCGAATACACCACGCCTCCAGCGAGGATCAGCCACAAGGTCGAGGCGGGCAGGGCAGTCGCTAGCGACTGAAATACGAGAATCCCGCTCCAGCCGATCGCCAGATACAGTAGGATGGCGAGGCGTCCGAACCGGTGCGGCACCAGCAGCTTGAGGGCCACCCCGACCAGTGAGGCGCCCCAGACAAATGTCGTCATCACCATGCCCGTTGCCGTCCCGCCCAGAACCGCGAGGAATGGCGTGTAAGTGCCGGCGATGAAAAGGAAAATGGCGGCTTGATCGAGCCGCGCCAAATGCATCTTGATCGGCGACACCGGCCACAGATTATAAGCCAGCGATACGCCCAGCACCGCGATCAGCGTTGCCACATAAAGCACCAGCGCTGGGAAGGCCTCAGGCGCTGTGTGCGTCAGGGCCATGACCAGCAGCACCGAGCCGGCACTGACCGCGCCGACCAGCCCCAGCACATGCACCAGCCCATCGGCCACCAGTTCGGCCATCGAATATGGGCGCTGCTCGCG
>JAQSXP010000290.1 GCA_029256605.1 Devosia sp.
CATGCGAGGGCTGTCGCAATGCCGACGCCAATGCATTTTCGATCCCCTTTACCATGGCGTTCCAGCCCATCGTCGATGTTCCGGCCGGCAAGATCTGGGGCTATGAAGCCCTGGTACGCGGCGTGGGCGGGGAAGGGGCGTTCCAGGTCCTGAGCCAGGTCAACGAGCAGAACCGCTACGCCTTCGACCAAGCCTGCCGCGTCAAGGCGATCGAATTGGCCGGGCCACGTTTGCGCGGCAGTGACGCCAAGCTCAGCATCAACTTCATGCCCAACGCGGTCTACGAGCCCAAGGCGTGCATTCGAGCCACCTTGGCGGCGGCTGCCCGGACGCAGTTCGATCCTTCCCGCCTGATGTTTGAATTCACCGAAAATGAGCGCATGGACAATGTCGCCCATGTCAGCCACATCGTGGCCGAATACCATCGTATGGGTTTCACCACGGCGCTGGACGATTTCGGGGCGGGCTATGCCGGGCTGTCGCTGCTGGCCCAGTTCCAGACCGATCTGATCAAGCTCGACATGGAATTGCTGCGCGGCATTGGCAGCTCGAAGGTCAAGCAGGCCATCGTGCGCGGTCTTGCGGGTATCGCCGCCGAACTCGACATTACCTTGCTGGCTGAGGGCGTTGAGAGCGCGGAGGAACTTGCGGTGTTGCGCGGCATGGGGATTCGGCTGTTCCAGGGCTACTATTTCGCCCGCCCACAGGTCGAAAACTTCCAGGGCTTCAGCGAGTTGGCCAAGGCCGCTTAAGCTATTTGGCGGCGTCCCCGGCCAGCTTGGTAAGCTCGGGGATGAAGTCGCGCACCATGGGCTGGGTCTGGGTTTTGAAGGGCAGGGGGCGAACGACGCGGATGGCTGCAATGCCGACGCGAACCGTCATTAAGCCATTCACAACGCCCTCACCCAGCCGGGCGGAGAGCTTGGCGGCCAGCCCTTGGCCGATCAGCTGCTCAACTAGCCCGTCGGTCAGCACCAGGCCACCCGTCACTGCCAGATGGGTGAGAACGGCGCCCAGCAGGCGCCAGGAGCCAAAGAAGCCCGGGCGAGCGCCGTAGAGCCGGGCAATAGCGCCAGCCAGCCGGAAGCTCTCGTAGACAACGAAGGCGACATCCACCAGCGCCCGGGGCGATACGGCGGTGACCAGCGCGACCCGTCGCGCGGAAGCGGCGGTGAGCGCCCTGGCGCGCGCATCGAGCGGCGCCATCAAGCTGCGCTCGCCGAGCGCGATCATCTCGTGGCCATCAAACAGATGCGGTAGGTTTTCCGCCACCGTTTGACGGGACCGGGCGAGATCGGCGCGATCGGCATAAACGGCTTCGAGCCGCTGCAATGTGCGCTTGGCCTCATCGGCATCATTGCTGGTAAAGGCGCTGTCGGCGTCGTGCCGGAGGGCATCGAGAACGCGCAGGCGCCGAAGCGCGAAGACTTCCCGCGCCGCCAGGGCGATGACGGCCACAACAAAAATTGCGAGGACTACCAGACCCGCATAACCCAGCCAGAGATTGCTGGCGAAGAGATCACGGATCAACCGGTCTGCGGCCAGGCCCAGCCCCGCCGACACCAGGATGCTGCCGGCGCCCCAGGCGAGCTTGTCCCAAAAACCCATCTTCTTGATCGGTGGGGCAACAAGGTCTTCCTCAAGACTCGGATCGAATTGGGGCTCGGCGACGACAACGTCGGCCGGAGCAAAGGCGCGCGGCGCGCGGCTGAGTTCGGGCGTCTCACTGGGTTGATTGGTGGGATAGGCGACGGGGCGTTTCATGCCAGACGGTCTCCCAGCAGGAAGTCGAGAGCCCGGTCAAACCGGATATGAGGGAGCACCACGTCCCCGCTCGAATTGTGCTCGAGGTTGCGCGGCGGGGTGAAGCGTAGAAAGTTCAGCGACACCGGCACGCCATCGGCAAAGAGGGAGTCAGGGCGGGCCGGCAGATCGCCGGGAAACAGCGCAATCTCGGTCTTGCCATCGTAGCGGGTGCCATCGAGCTCCTCGCCGGCCATGGGGGTGCCGATGATGGTGGGCAGGGTTTCACCGCCTTCGGTAATCGTGCCTTCGCGGGTGGCCCGAATGGCTGCGAGGGCAATGGAGCGCGATTGCGCTCCGGCAAAGCGCGCCCGCTTGCTGGCATCGGCGACCAGGCGGTTGAGGATGGCTTCGAGCCGGTCGTGGCTGGTGTGATGCACGTGATCGGCCTTGGTGGCCGCAAAGAGGATGCGATCGATCTTGCGGGTAAAGGGGCGCAGGAGCGGGTTGGTTTCGCCCTGCCGGAAGCAGGACAGCACGGCAGTCAGTGCCGTTTCGAGGTCGGCAACGGCAGCGGGTCCAGCATTGAGGGCGCGCAAGGTATCAACGAGGACGATCTGGCGATCGAGCCGGGCAAAGTGCTCGCGAAAGAACGGGCGTACCACCTGGTCCTTATAGGCCTCGTAGCGGCCCGCCAGCATGGCATAAAGGCTCGAGCCGCGCGCTCGGGCCGTCAGCGGCAGCGGCGCAAAGGTCAGGGCGGGCGAGCCCTCAAGATCGCCCGGCAGCAGGAACCGGCCCGGCGGCAAGGTCGAGAGGGCGTCGTCTTCCCGGCTGCGGCGCAGATACTCAGTGAAGGCCGCGGCCAGCCGTTCAGCCTCGAGGTCGTTGGCCGCCGACATAGGGTCAGTGGTGGCCAGTAGTTCCAGGAACGGGCCGGCCTGGCGGAGCGAAACAGGCCGCTGCGCGCGCTCGAGGGCTTCCCGGCTCCAGTCCTCGAAGCTGAGGGCGAGGAGCGGCAGGTCCAGCAGCCATTCGCCGGGATAATCGACAATGTCGAGATTGAGCGTGCGCGCGCCCCGCATTCCCGAGAGCCAGCCGGCCGACTGGTATTTCAGCACTAGCCGCAGTTGCGAGATGCGCCGCGTCCCTTCGGGCCAGAAAGGTTCGCGGCTGGTGAGGGATTCCAGATGCTGCTCATAGGCAAAGCGCGGGATGGTGGCTTCAGGATATTCGGCCAGCCGCGCGCCGATGAAGCGCCCCTCGGCCATAACCGCAAAGCCGGGAAGGCGCCCGCCGGTGAGGAGGTTATGCACGAGGGCGGTGATGAAGATGGTCTTGCCGGCGCGGCTGAGGCCTGTCACCCCCAGCCGCAGCGTTGGAGTGAACGCCCCCGTCGCGGAATCGGCGAGATTGGCGAGAGCGATGCCCAGTTCGTCGACAAGGGTGGTGGGCGATCCTGCCACGCGGCTATTCTCCGGTTCGCTGCGAACATAGGGCGTTGTGCCCTTGGTTCAAGCCAACGCCCAACGCGCGATCGCCGGCCTATTCCTCCTCTTCGCCCGTGCCGATCTTCCTCAGATCATAGGGCGTGGTCTGGTAGATCTCGTTGATCCAGTTCTGGAACAGCAGATGGGCGTGGCTGCGCCAGCGGTTCTCGGGCTCGGCCGTAATGTCGCCATTAGGAAAGAGGTTTGCCGGCGGCGGCGTGTCGAGACCCGCCTTGCGGTCACGTTCGAACTCGTCGGCCAGCGAGCGGTTGTCGTATTCCAGGTGGTTGAGGAAGTAGACTGCCCGGTGCTGCCGGTCGCCCAGCATGCTGACCCCGATCTCGGGATTATCGATCAGGATCTCGAGATTGCTGCCAAGGGTGGTGCGATCGATGTCGTTGTAGCGCGACACCGGGATCATGGGGCTATCGGAGAAACCCCGCAGGAACGGCGAGCGCGGGTTGACCACCCGGTGCCGGAACACGCCGAACGCCTTGCTGTCCATGCGATAGCGCCGGGCGCCATGGAAATGGTGCAGCGCCGCCTGGGCCCCC
>JAQSXP010000291.1 GCA_029256605.1 Devosia sp.
AGAGCACGACAGCTACGACCTGACCGCGACCCATCTTGCCGCCATCGCGGAAGGGGAAGTCGTGGGCACGCTCCGGCTCATCGCCCTGCCCGAACACACTAAGATCGGCCGGGTCGCCGTGCGTCAGCATTGGCGTGGCCGTGGCATCGCAAAGGCCATGATCGCCGAAGCCACGCGTCTCACGGCCGCTGCGGGCCAGCACCGCCTTTATCTGACCGCCCAGTCCGACAAGCTCGGCATGTATGAAAAGCTCGGCTTTGTCGCTTTTGGCCCCGAGCTGATGGATGGCGGCATGCCCCATCGCGCCATGCGCAACTACGACCGCGACACCGCCGTCCTCATCGACTAGCGCCTCTTGCGCCACCGCCGGCGCTCACCGCAGCAGTCCCTGCCCATCCTAGCTTTGCTGTTTGCTCCAGATACCGCCGCGCTCTGGACTTAACCCTTGTGTCGCCCGCAAACGCCGTCGCCATTTGCGACGCATTGTCGGCAATCCGGGGAACCCCTCGCACACAGCGGCGTTACCACAACATCACCTCGCAAGTTTAGCACCGCACGGCCCTGTTCATAACAACAATGAACCTATGGAGCCTATAATGATCCGCACCCTCTTGGCCACTACGGCATTTGCAGCCCTGATGACCGCAGGCGCCATTGCTCAGGACGCGACCCCGGTACAGAGCACCGACGCACCCGCCAACAACGAAACGACCACGACCACGACGGAAACCGCTCCGGCAGCTGGCGCCACCACCACGGCTCCCGCCCCCGCAGCTGAAGCTCCGGCTCCTGTTGAAGCCGAGCCAGGCGCAGCCGTCGAAACCTTCGAAATGTCGGCTGGCTATGTGGCCGTTGACAGCGACAATCTTGGCTCCGAGCTGATCGACCAGGCCGTTTATTCGTCCGCTGGCGATGACGCCGAAGAGATCGGCAATATCACCGACATCGTCTTCAATCAGGATGGTCAGATCACTGCCATCGTGATCGGCGTGGGCGGCTTCCTCGGCATCGGCGAAAAGTCCGTGGCCGTTCCCTTTGACGTGCTCGAATTCGTCGTCGCTGCCGACAACACCGAGCGTTGGGTTGTTCCCACCACCGCTGACGCACTGACCAGCGCTCCCGAATTCGTCTGGGAAGAAGACGAGCCTGCTGACGCCACCACCACCACCGATGACACCACGGCTCCTGCTGGCGGCGCGATGGCTCCGGCCAATGGCGGTGCGATGGCTCCGGCTGCTCCCACCACCAACTAATCCGGCTTGGATTAGCGCTTCAGGGCCGGCCTTTGGGTCGGCCCTTTCTGTTTGAGCCCCCTTGTGGAGACCGCCATGCTTCGACCCCTGACCCTGGCTTCAACTCTCGCGCTCTTGCTCGCAGCACCGGCCCTGGCGCAAGCCCCCGCTGCCACGCCCCGCAGCGCTGCGCCGAGCCAGCTTCAGCAAAGCGGCCTTACCCCGCCCACCATCCTGTCGCAGGGCTATTCCGCTTCGGGCGAGGATATCCTTGTAACGGTGTTGCTGGGCGAAACCGTTTATGCCGGCCCCGAAGACGACGCCCAACAGATCGGCAAGGTCAAGGACATGGTGGTGACCTCGGGCCAGGGCATCTCGGCCGTAGTGCTGGGCGTGGGTGGGTTCCTCGGGGTTGGGGAAAAAGACGTCGCGGTCGATTTCACTCAGCTCCAGCATGTCGAGCGCGAGGATGGCAGTCGCCGCTGGGTTCTGCCCACCACGGCCGAAGCCCTGTCAGCCGCGCCGGCCTTTATCTGGAGCGACAGCGAAGCAGCTAAGGGCCCTGAAATGACGCCCGAAGAAGAGCAGGAACAACTGGTAGATGGCGACCCCAATGCTGCCCCCATCGATCCCGAGCTGACCACCGACCAGCCCGAAGCCGACGCCACCGCCACGCCTCCCCTTGATCGCACCGGCTTCAGCGAAGTTGACCAGGCCGGGCTGACCGCCGATCAGCTGCGCGGTATCGCCGTTTACGGCATCAATGACGAGCAGATCGGCACCATCGGCAATGTCGTCGAAACACCTGAGGGCGCCATCGATGCCGTGATCGTCGATGTAGGAGGATTTCTCGGCCTCGGCGCCAAGCCGGTTGCTGTCGGCTTTGATAATCTGGTGTTTTCCGCCGATACCGCGGGCATGCGCTATCTGTTCATCAACGCCTCGCGCGAACAGCTCGAAGCGCAGCCAACCTTCGACCCCCTCACCTACGCCACCGATCGCGACCAGCAGCGCATGGTGATCGTGCCCTAGCCCCTGGGGCTAGCGGCGAAAGCGCAGCCGGCCCACCTCGTCATAATCGGCCTGTTCCTGCTTGAGCTGCTCGACCGCGTCGCGCTGATGCTCGCGCTGCTCCAGCAGCTCGACCTTCTTGAGGTCCTCGAGTGCTTCGGCCAAGGCGTCCTGTGCGGCTTCGAGCTTGCCGCGCATGTCATTGGCTGAGGCCAAAAGGTTGTCGCGCCGGATCTGGGCGGCCTTGGCGAAGGTGGAATAGGCGAAATGGGCCACATCCGAGATGCCGGTCTTGCTGTGCTCGATCTCGATCTGCTGGTCGAGTTCGCTCGCCATGCGCTCGAAGTCGTTGACCATCATTTCGATCTGCGTCACCTGCCGGCGCTTCTCGTCGACCTGGAACTTCTTGAGCCGAATGAGACTCTCGCTACGCGATTTCAAGACCTGTACTCCTTACACACCAAGTCAAACCCCCGAGCAGCGGGCCTTTCAGCCCGGTGCACCCGCCTCTGCAACAATCGCCTCGAGCATGCGGTAGCCCTCGGCAATTGTGGTTGTTTCTTCCCGCTCCTGGCTCAAAAAAGCCTCGAGTGCAGGGGAAACAGCAATGGCGCGGTCCACTTTCGGATCTGATCCCTTCCGGTAAGCTCCCAGCCGGATCAGTTCCTCCATGTCCGAATAGATGGACATGAGTTCGCGCGCTTTGGCCAGGACCGGCCTGAACGAGGCCGGAACGCACCCTGGCATGGTGCGCGAAATGGACCGGAGCACGTTGACCGCCGGATAACGCCCCCGCTCGGCGATCCCGCGCTCCATCACGATGTGCCCATCAAGAATGCCGCGCACGGCATCCGCTATGGGCTCATTGTGATCATCACCTTCAACCAGAACGGTAAAGAGTCCGGTAACGGAGCCGGTAAAAGCTGTCCCAGGACCCGCTCGTTCCAACAATCGTGGCAATTCTGTGAAAACTGTCGGCGGATATCCCTTCGCTGTCGGCGGCTCGCCGATCGCCAGCCCGATCTCGCGCTGCGCCATGGCAAACCGGGTCAGGCTATCCATCATGCACAGCACCCGCTTGCCCTGGTCGCGGAAGAACTCGCTCAGCGCCAGCGTCAGATAAGCTGCCTGTCGGCGCATCAGCGCCGCCTCGTCGGAGGTGGCGACGACCACCACCGCCTGTTCGATGCCCGCTTCCCCCAGATACTCCTGGATGAACTCGTGCACTTCGCGCCCACGCTCGCCGATGAGCCCGATCACCGCCACATCCACATTGGTGTTGCGTGCCAGCATGCTCATTAGCACCGACTTGCCGACGCCCGATCCGGCGAAAATGCCCAGCCGCTGCCCCTCGCAGACCGTGGTAAAGGTGTTGAGCGCCCGCACGCCGAGGTCGAGCGGCTCGCCCACCCGCACCCGGTCATGGGCGGCCAGCGGCGACTGGCGCAGCGGATA
>JAQSXP010000013.1 GCA_029256605.1 Devosia sp.
GTCGCGGCTGTTGCATTGATCCTGATGGTTCTTCCTGCTGTGCGAAAGCAACGCCAGAAGGTTTTCACCGATTAAGCTGCACGGCTAACCATATGCCCACTGTTGGGCCTTTCGCAGGGCTACCAGTTCTAAAAAACCGCGAGGAGACTAGCCGTTCTGGCTGTAGCCTCAGGAAGAAGCCATCCAGCATCTGGAAGATTCTTTGGCTTAGGTAGAGTCGAAATAGATGGAATTTTCAGCGACGAATTGTGGTTATGCGTGCCGCATGTGGGCCGCCTTTATTGATTACTGTCCCTGATGTCCGGCTCTGTGGAACCGTCGCTTGCAAAAGAAGATCTTCAACCCTCCCGTCGTGTCCTGGGCCTAAACCGCCGGGTAGGCGAATCGCGAAGAGAGCGGCAGGAGCCGCCTAGTTAACAGGAACAAGTATGAGCGAGCGCATCGAGCACGACTCGATAGGCGAACTGTCCTTACCGGCTGAGTCTGTCTATGGAATTCACACCGCACGTGCGCTCACCAACTTTCCCATCACTGGTGTGAGGCTGTCGCATTTCCCTGAGCTCCCCCGCGCACTGGCAATGGTCAAGAAAGCGGCGGCATTGGCAAATGCTCAGGTAGGCGTGCTAGCGCCCGAACTCGCGCAAGTAATTGCCGATGTCTGCGATGAGATCATCAAAGGTCGGCACCACGAGCACTTCGTTGTCGACATGATCCAAGGCGGGGCTGGCACTTCGACCAATATGAATGCCAACGAGTTGATCGCCAATCTAGGACTTGAGCGGTTGGGGCGCGCGCGAGGGGACTATAGGCATCTGCATCCCAACGACCACGTCAATTGTTCGCAGTCCACCAACGACGTCTATCCAACAGCCGCACGGCTTGCGATTCTACTCGCCGCCCAACCGCTTGTGAGCGTTCAGCGCCGCCTCAGCGAAGCCTTCTCAGAGCGAGGACGTGCCTTTGCAGGGATTGTTAAGGTCGGTCGCACTCAGTTGATGGATGCGGTCCCCATAACATTGGGGTTAGAGTTCTCCTCCTTTGCAGCAACCATCAACGAAGACATCGAGCGCCTTGGGCAGGTTTCGGAGCTGCTACGTGAGACTAATCTTGGCGGCACCGCGGTGGGGACCGGTATCAATGCCCCGGCAGGCTATCGGGAAGCCGCTGTGTCTAACCTTTCTGCTATATTTGGCATGCCGCTGATCCCCGCAATCGACTTGGTGGAGGCTTCTTCCGACCTTGGTGCGTTCATCACCTTTTCGGGGGTGTTAAAGCGTATTGCTGTCAAGCTCTCGAAGATCTGCAACGACCTCCGGCTCCTCGGCAGCGGGCCTCGGGCCGGCATCGGCGAGATTATCCTTCCTGCGGTGCAGGCCGGATCATCCATCATGCCGGGTAAAGTGAACCCGGTAATCCCCGAAGTTGTTAATCAGACATGTTATCAAGTTATCGGAAATGACTTAACAGTGACTCTCGCGGCAGAAGCGGGACAGCTTCAGCTCAATGCAATGGAGCCAGTCGTCATCTTCAACATTCTTCAGTCCATCCACATGCTCGACGCCGCCATGACGGTGTTAACTGAGAGGTGTGTCGCAGGAATAGTTGCAGATGAGCCGCGTATCTCGAGCCTTTTGAGCAATAGTCTCGTTGCCGTAACAGCTTTGGTGCCTCGTATAGGCTACGAGAACGCGGTGACCGTCGCCAAATCGGCCCAGAGAAGCGGGCACTCAGTCGAAGCGACTGCGATCGCGTTGGGCTTCATAACTCGCGAGGAGTTCGCCGCACTTATGCGGCTCGAACCATTTACGGAGTCCGCTGCCGCCGCTGACAATGATCAAAAGGCGGAAGATCACCAGACGATCCGTTGAGGGAGAGCTTTGTCAGGCAACTATATTGAGTAGGTACCGATGAATCCTCCGGCAGCAATCCGTAGGTATCACCCTTTGCAGATGTTTGGTCTACCGGCGGCAAAGGGCACGGGCGCGTCTCTCTCAACCTGGAAAGGTGACAGCGCTCCTAGCTGTACTTGTTGACGATCTGGCGAGCTTATCACTGGCAAGACCGTTCCCGTCGCTGGGCTGCGTCGTCGGTGGCGAATTCCGGTCCATTCTAACCAAAGAGCTCAAGAGCGGCGGTTTACCGCCGGCATGGACCCGGGCGCGACCATCAAAATCAATGAGTTGATCCCAATGATCGGCTCGCGCGGGCACCGGACGCGAAAGAACGCCTATGAGGTCATGAACAACTGAATATCTTTGCGTGAAATGCAAAGTTGCGCAGGATGCAAGATTGTTGTAGTGACTGGATCTCGGTGGGTAGCGAGGTTCGTCATGCGCAAGCTTAACATTTTGATCGCCGGTGCGAGTATCGCTGGTCCCGTCGCAGCCTATTGGTTGGCACATGCCGGCCACCAGGTGACCGTCATCGATCTTTCCAACGGTCTCCGCAACGGGGGCAATGGCGTAGACGTGCGCGAGCAGGCGGTGCCTGTTATTGTGGGCATGGGTTTGGCGGAAAGGGTCGCAGCGGGCAGTCTGGATACCAAGGGGTTCAAGTTTGAGACCTGCCGTGGTAGCGCTCCTATTGTAGTCAACCTGCGTGCCCTGCAGGCCGAGGTGGGCTATCAGGATTTTGAAATTCCCCGTGGTGACTTGGCGAGGGTTATCCACGATGCAACGCTTGAAGCCGTTGACTACAGGTTCGGCGTTGCCATCGCCGAGCTTGAACAGGATGACGTCAGGGTGCGCGTGCTCTTCACTGACGGAACCAACGGCGAGTACGACCTCGTCATCGGTGCCGATGGCTTGCATTCGGGAACGCGGCGCATAGTTTTCGGCCCCGAGTCTAAATATGTTCATTTCAGGAACTTCTATTTCGGCTTCGGTAGCGCCGTCAGCGCCGTTGGCGAGGAAGGCTGGGCACGTTTTTACAACAAGCCCGGCCGATCTCTTACGGTCCAAGCTTTCGGAGAGCGCGGCGATCAAGTCCATTTCATGTTCAGGGCCGACAAGCCGATTGTTTACGACTACCGCGATGTCGATGCGCAGCGTGACGTGGTCCGGAAAGCTTTCGTTGACGACAACTGGTTTCCGCCAGAATTGCTCACGGCCATCGACGGGGAGGACTTCTACTTCGACTCGATCAGCCAGGTGAAAATGGAAAGCTGGCATAAGGGGCGCGTGGTCCTAGTGGGCGACGCTGCTTATTGCGCCTCGCCGGCCTCCGGAGCCGGCGCTCTTCTCGCCATCACTGGCGCTTACCGCCTAGCCGGCGCAATTGCGCAAGACCCGGACAATCCCACTGCAGCATTTTGCCTTTATCAGAAACGCCAGCAGCCACTGGTCGCACAAAAGCAGAAAGCCTTGTTTACCGGCATCACCGTGCCATCGAGTGCCTTCACCATTTGGCTGCGCAATATAGTGCTCTCCTCACCATTGGCACGTATGTTGAGCGGTGTGGCGCCCAAGAATGTCCCGACGCTAGAAGAGTATGATTTTGGCAAGGCAGGATGACAGCGACCATGGCGAGTGACGGTTTGCGCGAGCGCAAAAAGCAACAGACCCGGCTTGCCCTCAGCCAGGCCGCCATGAATTTGGCGCTTGAGCATGGCGTTGCCCGGCTTCGTACGGAAGATATCGCAGCTGCAGCCAATGTATCGATGCGCACCTTTAACAATTACTTCCCATCGAAGGAGGCGGCCATCGTCGCGTCGGTGGATCACCGCATCGATGCTATCCGCTCGGCTCTTGCAGATCGCCCCCTCACCGAAGCGGTGGAGCTTTCGCTGCAAATCGCCGTATTGTCGTCATTCCCCGAGTGGCCGGACAGGAGTTGGCTTGCTCAGGTCATGCTCATGCGCAATCACCCCACGCTTATCCAGGAGCAGCACAGGGCTGACCTTGGCGTGATGCGTGAGCTGGCCGCAATGATTGCTGATCGCAGCGCCGTTGGAGATAGAGATCTCTTCCCCACACTACTGGCTTCGATGTTGGTAACGGCAGTACGGGTCGCGATTGAGCATTGGATCGAGGCTGGCGGCGATGGATCGCTGCACGACGCCATATCGGATGCCCTCGCTCGCATTACCGTTGCTCGGGAGACCGGTTGAAGGCGGGAAACCCCGGCTTTCAGGAACTCGCGTGAGCCGGTGAATATCCGGAACGGGGCGCGTTAATGCCGGTCCACTGATTATCCTGCTGGTCTGCCGCGTGTGGGCAGTGCCAAGCCTCGCAACACGTTTCTGAGGCGCTGAAGCTGCGACTGAGTTCGACGCAGGTCACTCAAAGTTATTGTCCGTACCCCGGCACCAAGGGTCCTACAGGTGACATAAGGCTCAACGCCTGGTTGCCTTGGATAGCAATACGCAGACGCGAGCCCATGCGCGATGGCGTTGCGTACACTTCGAGGCTCGGCAAGATCCTGTAAGAAGGCTTTCACAGGGTGCGTGTGGGCATTTCTGGACACCTCGCGCCAGTATATTCCCGCGTCAATCATTTCACGTTCAAGCCAGCCCCATACGACGAGGGTTCTGCCTATGTCAGCGTGAAGATCTTCAAGTGTAGGTCCAAGCTCGCTCACGCGGCAACACTACAATGCCCACCATTATCGATCACCCAACGCTCGCACGATGACCTGACTAATAGGTCCGCTTTTGGAATATTCCCCGCTGGTGCTGAACGGCAGGCATGGGGCGCTCTGCCGTCCGGCAGGAACCGACCCCATTCTTGCCGTAGGACATCCTCCGACAAGACGCGGAAAGCAGCCAATCAGGTGAGTGGTTTGGTTTCATAAAGAGAGTGTGAAAGTTCACTTCCACTTGTCGTGTGCGAGTTGCCGTGCTGTGCCGCCTTTTTGGCTGCTGTTTCAAGCACCCGGATGGCCAGCGAAGTGCTTGAAAGCGGGCATATGGACCAGATCCGAAGTGGTGCGTTCTCGGGGTTGCAGGGTACTTTCACCAGCTCGCCTTGGCCGAAAGCGTCACCGTAAAGCGAGGTCGGCAAATAGGCCAAGCCCAAGCCGGCCTTCGCCAGCGATCCGGCGGTGCGGAAGGTGTTGCAGATGGTGACGTTGCGGAAATGAACGTCGTTGTTGGTGAGCCAGGACAGCGTCGAGCCGCGGAATTGCCACTCCCGCGAGGTGGCGACGATCGGCAGGTTCGCCAAGGCTTCAGGGGTCAGCATTTCGGGCACGTCCTGCAGCGCCGGGCCCTTCGCCCAGGTAAACGGAACTTCCTCGATTTCGATGGAGGAGAACTGCGAGGAGGGCATCTCGCAGGCCGCGAACGCCATATCCAGGGAACCCTTGAGCAGCTTTTCCTCGATGATATGGGAGAGGGCAACTTCGATCTCGACCTGAAGGGCGGGATGGTCCTGCCTGATCCTGCCGATGAGCTCGGGCAGCCAGGTCATGGCAACGATCTCCGCCACGCCCAACCGCACATAGCCGCTGACTTCACCACGGCCGGCTTTGGTGGCCTCCAGGAACCGGTCTGCGGCGATGAGGATCTCTTCGGCATAGGGCATCAGGGCGGCCCCCTGGGCGGTCAGCCGCGCCACCCTTTGGGATCGATCGAAGAGCGGTTCCCCCACCCGCTGTTCCAGCTCCTGGATGCGCATCGAAACGGCCGATTGGGTGGCGTTGAGATGCTGGGCGGCACTGGCGAAACTCCCCAGCCGCGCAGCCCAATAGAAGGTCTCGATCTGGCGCTGATTAAGGTTCTGGTTTCTCATCAAATTTTTTGATGTCATTCTTCCCAAAGAATTCGTTTTTCTAAATAGTGCACCTGCGTCAACGCTCTGACAACAGAAAAACGCTGGAGTGCAGAGTGTCCAAGCCAACCCCCTCCATTGAGGTCGATCCCGAACTCGTCGAACATTACGTCGTGGAGCTTGCGTCCTATGGGGCCACCGAGGGGACCGGCGTTTCGCGCACCGTCTATTCCCCCGAATGGGTCGGAGCGACGCAGCAATATGCGCGCTGGTGCGAGGAGGCCGGCCTCACCGTAAAGCACGACGCCGCGGGCAATGTCTGGGGTGTCTTGGCGGGCAGCGAGGGGGGCAAGTCGATCGCTTCGGGGTCCCACATCGACTCCCAGACCCCCGGCGGGCGATATGACGGTGCCCTGGGCGCGCTGGCAGCGCTGATCGCCCTCAAGGTCTTGAAGGCGAGCTACGGTCAGCCCAAGCGGACGCTGGAGGCCATCGCCTTTTGCGAGGAAGAATCGAGCCGTTTCCCCAATGCCAATTACTGGGGATCGCGCGCCATAACCGGGCGTGTCTGCCAGGAGGACTTCCCGGGCATCGTCGATTTCGTCGGCAAGACGATCGATCAGGCCATGAGAGAGGTGGGTCTGGATCCTTCTCGGATCGACGACGCCCGCCGCAACGACATCTCCCACTTCATCGAACTGCATATCGAACAGGGCCCGATTCTGGAGCAGGCCGGCCTGCCGGTCGCCATCGTCGATGCGATCACCGGCATTCGCCATTACCGCGCGTCGCTCACGGGGACGGCAAATCATGCCGGTGCGTTTCCCATGGACATAAGGCGCGACCCCATGGCCGGGTTCGCCGAGATCACCTCCGGCCTGATCAACACCGCACACAGGCTGGGCCGTCCGGCCGTCACCACTGTCGGCCGCGCCGTGGTTCAGCCCAACTTCGCCGGCATCATTCCCGAGAAGGTCGAGTTCACCATCGACGCCAGGCATCCCGACGCGAGCAAGCGGCGCCGTCTCTACGAGATGCACGAGGCGATGATGGCCGAGATCGCCGACCGGCGGGGGCTCGAGCTGGAATGGCAGGTGATGATCGACCATGAGCCGACCCCTTCGGCACCCGAACTGGTGGACCTGCTCGGACGTGTCGCCAAGGAGCAGCAAGTTCCGACCTTGACGATGGCCAGCGGCGCCGGCCACGATTCCCAGCAGATGGCCGCCATTGCCGATGTGGCCATGATCTTCGTGCGGTCCAAGGACGGACGCAGCCACACTCCGGCTGAGTTCTCGTCGGTGCCCGATATCGTGGCCGGTATCAAGGTACTGGCCGCAGCGCTGTATGAACTGGCCTACTGAGGAGCAAGAGACCGTGGTTTACCCCAGAGATTTCCGCGGCCATGGCCGCCATGCACCCGATCCGCAATGGCCAAACGGCGCGCGCCTGGCCGTGCAGTTCGTCATCAACTACGAAGAGGGCGGGGAGCATTCGGTGCTCCATGGCGATGCTCACAGCGAGGCCTTTCTGACCGAAGAGCCTACACCGGCTTTCCGCAACATCCGCAATATCAATGTGGAATCGCAATACGAGTACGGGCCGCGGGTCGGCTGGTGGCGGCTGCACCGGTTATTCGCTGAGCGGGGGCTGCCCGTTACGGTGTTCGGTATCGCCAAGTCCTTGGAAAAAAACTCCGAGGCGGTCGCCTCCATGCTGGAGGCTAATTACGAGATCGCCTGCCACGGCTTGCGCTGGATCCAGCATGCCGAGATGCCGATAGAGGTGGAGCGCGCCCAAATTGCAGAAGCGATCCGCATTCATCAAGAGGTGACCGGCTCGCGCCCTACAGGCTGGTATACGGGACGGATGAGCCCCAACACGCGACAGCTCTTGGTGGAGCAGGGAGGCTTCACCTACGATTCAGACTCCTTTGCCGACGATCTGCCCTATTGGGTGGATGTCGGCGGCACCGACCATCTGGTCGTGCCCTATACGTTGGATAACAATGACGGCCGCTATGTGAACACGTACGGCTATCAATCGCCGAGCTTCTCGGCCTACCTGATCCAAGCCTTCGATTTCCTGCGTGAAGAGGCATCCCATACGCCCCGCATGATGAGCATCGGCTTGCACACAAGGCTGATCGGGCGGCCTGGGCGGGCTGCTGACTTGGTTCGGTTCCTCGACCATGTCGCGTCCGCCAAGGATGTGTGGGTCGCGCGCCGGATCGATATCGCCCAACACTGGCGCCAGGTTCAACCGGCGCCCCGCGGATGATCTTTTCCCCATGAGCGAGAGCAGGATTGTCGTTACCGGTGCCGCCGGTTTTCTCGGCGGCGCCGTGTTGCAGAGCCTGCAGAATAGCGGGCGACCGGTGCTGGGCCTCGACATCGTCGCGGCCAACGGCGTTCGGATTTGCGATGTTGCCGATCAGGAGGCCCTTATCGCCACGCTGACTGATGTGGCGGTGGAGGCGATCATTCACTGCGGAGCGGTATCGGGGCCGATGCTGCATCGCGAGCGGCCCCATTTTGTGGCTTCAGCCAATATTGCAGGAACGCTTAACCTGCTCGAACACGCACGGGTCAATCGGATGGCCAAATTCGTTTTCTGCTCGTCGGCAAGCGTCTACGGTCCGCAGCCCAATGACCAACTTGTAGATGAGGACGCGCCCCTGCATCCCAGTTCGGCCTATGGAGCAAGCAAGGTCGCGGGTGAAGCGCTGGTCGATGCCTACCGGGCTGCCCATGGGGTTAATGGAACGAGCCTGCGTATCGCCGCAATTTACGGGCCGGGCCGCCGGACTGCGTGCCACATCCGGGACATGCTTCTTGCCCTTCAGCAAGACCGCAGCCTCCACATCAAGTATGGCGCGGACCAGCGCTTTCACTACGTCCACCTTACCGATGCGGTAGAGGCGGTCCAAGCAGCCCTTGATCATCCCGGGTCACTCCACAGTGCTTTCACCATTGCGGGAGATCACGGGATCACCTTGCGCGATTTGGCGGCCCTCGTGGAGCGCACGCTGCACAGAAGCGGGATCAGCGTGGGGTCGGCTCGCGATCCGGACTTAGATGAGCAGGGTCCCTTCGCCCTTGATCGCGCGGCCGCGGACCTGGGGTGGCGACCACGAGTCCCGCTCTCCGAGGGCATAGCGTCCTATGCCGCTGTGCTTGCCTCGGATGTTCAAAAGTCTTGAAGTTTAAACGTCAAATCTATTCGTTTGCGTGAAGTGTGCCTACGGCTGAAGCTCCTCATGCCATATGCTTAAGGAAGCAGCATGACCTGGAGGAATGGATGAAACTGACGACGAAATTGATGGTGGCCAGCAGCATCGTTGCGCTCGGCTGGTCGGGAGCTGCGGGGGTAAGTTCCGCGCAGAACCTAGAGGCAATCGGCGCCCATGTTGCCGAGCACCAGCAGCTGCCAATGTTCGATCCACCTGGCGCGCCTTTCGATGCGGCCGCCTGCATGGCCGACAAGAAGCTGATGGTGGTTCCGTTCTCCAGCGCTGTTGAATTCACCGGCGGTGTTGCCAATCGGATGACGGAGCTCGCCGAAGAAATCGGCTTCCAGTACGTCCATTATCAGACCCAGGGCCAGCCGTCTCAGTGGATCCAGGGGATCAACCAAGCGATCACTCAGAAGTTCGACCTGGTCGATGTGCTGATGTCCGACCCGAGGGTACTCGTGCCTCAGGCTGTGCAGGCGGATGCCGCAGGCGTCAAGGTCGTCGCCGCTCACGCGGCGGGCTTCGACACCGCCGCGCCCGAACCGTTCCTGCAGGTTTCCATAGACTATACCCAAGCTGGCCAACTACTCGCTGAATGGGCACTTCTCAAGACCGAGGGCAAGGCCAATATCCTAGCGATCACCGCCGAGGATTCCTTCTCGGCCAATTCGCTGGTCAACGGCATCAAGGCGGCGACCGATGGCTGCGCAGATTGCAAGGTCACCTATCTCAACGTGCCGGTGACTGATTGGGCCACCCGCATGCAGTCAAGCGTACAGTCGGCGCTGCTGCGCGATCCCTCTATCAACTACATCCTTCCCATCTATGACGGCATGGCCCAGTTCGTTGTTCCGGCGGTGGAACTGACCCAGTCCGCCGATCGGGTGAAGATCGCAACCTTCAACGGCAGCCCGTATGCTCTCCAACTTGTCCAGGAAGGGCGGATCGAGATGGACATCGGGGAAAGCATCGACTGGGTGGCCCATGCCATCGTGGACGCCGAGATGCGCATCGTGTGCGGGCTCGAGCCGATCACCGATCCCAAAGTGCCCCTCTACATCTTTGACGCCAGCAATGTCGAAAGTGCCGGCAATCCGCCGCAGATCTCGACGGGTTATGGCGACGCCTATGTGGCGGGATATCGCAAGCTGTGGGGCCTTCAGTGATCGCATTGGTTAAGGGGGCGGCCGACAGGGTCGCTCCCAACGTCCGCATCGAAGAGGTCAGCAAGGATTTCGGGCCGGCTCGAGTGCTGGACGGAGTAAGCTTCGAACTGGCTTATGGGGAGGTGCATGGACTACTGGGTCACAACGGATCGGGCAAGTCCACTCTCATCAAGGTCCTGACCGGTGTGCATGCGCCCAACGGCGGACGCGTCTGGATCGGGGGTACTCAATTGCCCCTACCGCTTCCTCCGGGTGACTTCAACCGATACGGTATTGCGGTCGTCCACCAGGCGCTGGGCCTAGTCCCCAGCCTTACTGTTACCGAAAACCTGCTGGTCAGGCGCCTAGTGCGCGATGCCAATGTTGCGATCAACTGGCAAGCAGCTCATCGGGAAGTGGCGGGACTCTTTGCCGAATATGGGCTTACCTTTAACCCCCGGAGTATGGTTTCCGAGCTGTCGCCGGTGGAGCGGGCGTTGCTCGCGATCATCCGCGCATTCCACGAGATATCCCAAAGTGCGCCGGACCGCGGCGGTCTGCTGATTCTGGACGAACCCACGCCGTTCCTGCCGCAGGACGATGTCGAGCGCCTTTTTACCCTGGTCCGGCGCCTGACGGAGCGAGGAACAAGCGTGATCTTCGTGTCGCACGATATCGACGAAGTCATCGAGCTTACCGATCGTGCAACCGTTCTGCGCAACGGCCGCGTCACTGCAACGCTGGAGTCGAAGTCCGCCAGCAAGGCCGATTTCATCACCGCAATCGTCGGACGCGAGCTGCACACCGGCCGTGCGGCGCGGCCGCCACTCGCTTCGGAGGTGGCCGTAACCATTAAAGGGTTGTCGGGCCCGGGCATTCCAGCGACTGATGTGACGCTGCAAAAGGGAGAGGTTCTGGGGATCACCGGGCTAATCGGCTCGGGCTACGATCATCTGCCCTATCTTGTTTACGGCGCCCGGCCTGCGTCGGACGGCACGTTGACCTTGGGAGGTACGGAGGCGCCGCTGGCCGGCATGACCCCCGCACGTGCCATGCAGATGGGCGTCGTGCTCGTTCCGGGCGACCGGCAGGGCGCCGCCATCGCGGAAAGTCTTTCGGTCGCCGAGAACATGGCGTTGCCCGCCTTGGGCCGCCGCATACCGAACTTTTGTGCCAGTGGCAGCGCTGTTCTAGCCATCGCACGTGATCTGGTCCGGCGCTTCGACGTCAAGCCGCCAGTGCCCGACATGGCCATCAAGGGGCTGTCGGGGGGCAACCAGCAGAAGGTTGTGCTGGCAAAGTGGCTTCAGTCCGATCCTGCGCTGATTCTCCTCGACGAACCGACGCAGGGTGTTGATGTCGGTGCTCGCCAGCAGGTCTACGAGTTCATTCAGCAAGCTGCCGAAGCGGGCGCCTGCGTGATCTGCGCGAGCTCCGATCACGAGCAGCTCGAAACCATCTGCGACCGTGTGCTGGTCTTCAGTCACGGGCAGATCGTCGCCAGCCTAAGCGGCGAACAGATCACCAAACACGCGATTACTGAACGATGCCTGACAAGCGTCGAAGGGACGCTCGATCAGCCCAAGGACGCCTAGAGATGACCTCCCAAACCACCACTGTTTCGTCCGGCGCAGAAAAGCCGGTCCACCGCGGACGCCATAATGCCCTTGTGCAACTGGAACGCTTCGCGCTGATCATCGCCTGGCTCGGCATCATCGTCTTGTTCGGGGCTTTGGCGCCAGATTCCTTTCTCAGCTGGGCCAATTTTTCTTCGATCTTCGGCTCGCAAGCGGTGCTGGTGATCCTGACCCTGGGCCTCATCGTGCCGCTGACCGCGGGGGATATCGATATGTCCCTTGCGCAGATGCTCACGCTCTCGTCCATGCTGATCGCCGTCCTCAATGTCGGGCATGGCTGGCCGATTGCAGCGGCGATCGCGGTCGCCATAGCCGTGGGCGTACTGGTGGGGCTGATCAACGCCTTTTTTACCCTCTACTTCCGCATTCACTCCCTCATCGTGACGCTGGGCACCGGCACGTTTCTGCATGGGGTGACGCTCTGGATCAGCGACGCCCGAACTATCGGCGGCATTGACTGGTCCCTAGTGAATGCCGTGATCATCACGCGCTTCCTGGGCATTCCGCTCTCGTTCTACTATGCACTGGCGCTAGCTGTGGTGCTGTTCTACGTCTTTGAATTCACCTCGCTGGGCCGCAAGGCGCTGTTCGTAGGCCGGGGCCGGGAAGTGGCACGGCTGTCTGGCATTCCGGTGACGCGGATGCGCCTCTCCTGTTTCGTCACCTCCGGGGTGTTCGCCGCCATTGCCGGAGTACTTTATGCTGGCACTTCAGGCTCTGCGGACCCCAATTCCGGCACGCAACTCATGCTGCCTGCCTTCGCGGCGGCTTATCTTGGCGCCACCGCCATTTTCCCGGGACGGTTTAACCCGTTCGGATCCACTATCGCCGTCTATCTGCTGGTCACCGGCATCACCGGATTGTCGATCCTGGGAATCGACACCTATGTTCAGGATCTCTTCTATGGCGGTGCGCTCGTTGTCGCCGTTGCCTTGTCTCAACTCGTCCGCGGACGGGAAGAGTCGCTAACCTGATTGCTTTTGCGAGGATTTTTCATGTCGATTGAACGCCGCCACACCAACCAGCGCATGAGCCAGGTCGTCTCCCATGCCGGACTGGTCTATCTGGCCGGGCAGGTCGCTTCGGGGGCCCCGGGCGAAAGCGTTGCGGCACAGACCGAGGACATCTTGGCGCGCATCGACGAACTGCTCGCCGAAGCCGGCTCCGACAAGGCCACCATTCTTACCGCCAACGTCTGGCTTACCGACATTGGAACGTTCGACGAATTCAATGCGGTCTGGGACGCCTGGGTGCCGGCCGGTAGTGCGCCGGTGCGCGCCTGCGTCGAGGCCAAGCTTGCGGCGCCTCGGTATACCGTTGAAGTGATGGTTACCGCAGCCCTGAAAGTCTGATCACCCATGGCAAGCTTGGCGGGGCAGACTGCTCTGGTGATCGGCGGCGCGATCGGTATCGGTCGCGCGGTCGCGGAAGCCCTAAGCCGTGCCGGAGCCAGGGTGCTGGTGGCCGACAGGGCACTTGCCGAGGAGCGGCGCGCACTGATGCTGGAACTGGCTGGCGATGGCGGTATTGCCGATCATTGCGAGTGCGATGTGACCAGACGGGAGGATGTCGTGGCGGCGGTTGCGCGCGGCATTGAGCTAGGCGAAGGCCAGCTACACATCCTGGTCAACAACGCGGGCATCGGCCTGCCCATGACCGATTTTATCGACATAAGCTGGCCGGACTGGCAGCGTGTCATGGATGTCAATTTGCGCGGCACCGCTTACGGAATTCAGGCGGTGCTGCCGCACATGCTGGACCGCGGCTATGGCCGCATTGTCAACACCGCGTCTCAGCTTGCCCACAAACCAGCCGCCCAAGCGGCCGCATACAGCGCTTCAAAGGCGGGCATCGTTGCACTGACTACGGCGGTCGCCGTCGAGGTGGCGAGTCGCGGCGTTCTCGTCAATTGCGTGTGCCCGGGCCCGACCGATACGGCCACCTGGCGCAAGAGCGAGCCCGAATGGGCACGCAACAAGGCCGCCAGCCTGCCCATCGGGCGCATCGCTCACCCCGACGAGATTGCGGGGGCCTATGTGTTTCTGGCATCAGAAGCGGGAAACTTCATGGTTGGGCAATCCATCTCTCCTAACGGAGGCGACGTGAGCTGGTAACTTGCAGTGGCGCAGGCAGCCCGTGACCTCGACGGGACTGAGAGTGATCTTCGCCGCTGGATGACAGAGTCGACCGCAGCACCGAAACACACGCGGCCTTGAGCGTTGCAGGGAACCCAGGGAGCCAAGAAAATCGGCTCAGCTGAGGTAATGGCTGCTTTGTGCTTCCTTGGTGCCGAAAGCCGCCAGTCTGCTTTCCACCCCGCTGTAGACATTGCGAGGGCCAAAGCGGAACGGCAGGTTTTGGGAAATCGGAATCCCGGCCTGAACGACAGAGATGGGGCGCTATGCCGATCGGCCGCTATCGACCTACCATTTGGAGGCTTATGCTCGACTGAGCTTCTGAGAGTGTCGGTCTTTCTTTGTCAAATCGCCGGGTGGCTCGACAACAGGTTAGGCTGGTGCGTTATCCATCGCGATTGTCGAAGCTTTTCTGCGCGTCCGCCAGGTTTTCCTGATGTTGAACCGCCCAATCATAGAGCATGAGAAATGGCTCCTGCAGACCGCGTCCCAGTGGCGTCATGGAATATTCCACAGCCACCGGCGAGCTGGAAATTACCCGCCGTTCAACCAAGCCATTTCTTTCAAGCCGCCGCAGTGCGTCGGTCAGCGCCTTTTGCGTGATACCATCCAGGCGGCGTTTCAGGGCGTTGAACCGTTTCGGCTCTTCGCAAAGAAAGGTGAGGATCAGAATTGTCCACTTATGGGCGACCTGTTCCAGAACCGGGCGCACGCCGGGCAGCGTTCGCAGCACGTCCTCTTCGGTGTAGGCCATGGGTATACTCCGCTAGACTTGGTACATTTGCAGTGCCTAATTGACACTTAGTACACACGATATACCTGAGGGCGAAGGCATTTGCCGTACTTTCGAAGGAGAATTTTTGTGTCCACTGCCCGCCCCACATCGCAAGGCACCGCTATCATCACCGGCGCGTCGTCCGGTATCGGCAAGGTTTATGCAGAGCGTCTTGCTGCTCGCGGCTATGATGTCGTCCTGGTGGCGCGTCGAGCCGACCGCCTGCGCCAAATCGCCGACGACCTGCAGACTCGCTTTGCCATCCAGGCAGATGTCCTTGTCGCGGATCTGTCCACGACTTCAGGGGTCGCTGCCGTGGTTGAACGCGTGGGCAGTGATCCAGCGGTGTCGATGCTGGTGAACAATGCAGGCTTTTCCATATTCAAACCGCTAGCGGACACGCCGGAAGCGGTCATCTCCAGCATGATCGCGCTGAACATCACGGCCTTGACCAAGCTGTCGAAGGCGGCGCTCGTGGCCTTCACAGCCAAAGGCTCCGGATCTCTCGTCAATATCGGATCGGGCGCAGGCTT
>JAQSXP010000292.1 GCA_029256605.1 Devosia sp.
CGCATAGGTGATGGAAATGCGCAGCCCGGCAAAGAAATAGGGCAAGGCCGAAGGCAGCCGCGCCATCCTGAACCGGCGCCAGCGCGAGGCGCCCATGGACGCCAGCAGCGCCTCGATGTCGCGGTCCGTCGAGTCATAACCCTGCACCAGCGCCACGAGCATGGGGAAAAAAGTGACCAGCGCCACGAGCACGATCTTGGGCGTCAGCCCGAAGCCAAACCAGAGCACGATCAGCGGCGCGATGGCGACCAGCGGCAGGGTCTGGGTGATGATGAAAACCGGAAACAGCGCGCGCCGCACTGGGCGAAAGAAATCCACCACGACGGAGAACAGGAAGGCGGCGCAAAGGGAGCAGGCAAATCCCAGGATGGTCGCCTGCAAAGTCGCCAATGTGTGCCCGGCCAGGACCTCGCGGTTCTGGTAGCCTTGAGCCAGAATTCGTGAAGGCGCCGGCAGCGCAGTGGGCGAAATGCCGGAAACCTGCACATAGGCTTCCCAGCCCAGGATCAGCATCGCCACTGCCATACAGGCGGGACCCGCATGCTGGAACAGCCGGGCGGCAAAGCGCCCGAAGCTTGGTGATTGGCCCATGATCGATCGTCCCGCTCAGCGTGCGCTGGGGCTGTTAGCCGAAACCGTCAGATCGATGGTGACATGCCCCTCCGGCGGCCCGAACCGGCAAAATGCCTGCTCAACCGTCGCGAACAGCGCACCCGTATCGCCATTGAGCTTGGTGGCAAAGTGCTTGGACTTTTCGAACGTGCCGGACTGCTTGAGGAAATCGATGCAGCCATAGATCTCGTCCATATGGCTGCCCTGCCCCATCACGTAGAGCGACAGCTGGCCGACCGCGAAGACGCCCAACTCCGGTGCATTGCCGACCGCCGCCAGCGCACTGGCCCGGCGTTCCTCGAGCGGCGGCATCGGTCCCTCGAACAGCCCGGACTGGCAGATGGCATCGTCCGGCTCGCCCGGGCAGCCGCGCGAAATGGTGGCCGAGAGCACGCAATGGATCCCGGTGCGCGCAGCGGCGCTGAACAGGTCGCGCATGGCTGGAAACAGCACTTCGGGGGGACCGACCAGGAGGGTCGAGATATCGTCGGTCTCGATGCGCAGCCGCTCCCGGTAGGGATCCAACGCGCCGAGCGCCTGCATGATCACGCCGACGAAATCGTCGGTCATGGGATAGAGGGAAATCTGTGCGCCTGAAAACATGGCCCGCCTCGCTCCGCTGGTATTACCCAGATCAGCTTAAGGGTCCGAAGGCTTGCTGCCCCCATCTCAGCCCCGGCTATACGGAGCACCCCTGTGGATGGGACCAACATAGGGCGATCTGCCCGGCAAATGCAAGAGCGTGCGTTTCGCCCGCGCTTGCAGCGCCACTGCCGGGGAATACGGCTATGATCCGCGCCGCTGATTCCCTTTGCAGGCTCGACATGGATCCCCTCAACATCGCTGTGCTCCTGGTTCTCGCCGGCGCTGCAGCCTATGTGCAAACCATCACGGGCTTTGCTTTTGGCCTGCTGATGATGGGGGGTATCGGCATTCTCGGGCTGCTGCCCCTGCCCGAAGCCGCCGTGATCGTGAGCATCCTGACCGTCGTCAATGCCAGCCAGGTCCTGGCGCGGGGCTGGCGCAATGTCGCCTGGGGCGAGTTCCGTCTCGCCATCGGCGCGAGCCTGGTTCTGGTCGTGGCCGGCTACTTCATGCTGGAATGGCTGGCCGGCACCAATCTCGATGGTTTGCGCCTGCTGCTCGGCGCGGTGATTGTTGCCGCCAGCATTCAGCTCATCTTGCAACCCCATCCGCTGCCCAATCGTTCGTCCTCGGGGTCATTCGTGCTGGTGGGCGCGCTGGGCGGCTTTCTCGGGGGCATGTTCTCCACTGCCGGCCCGCCCCTCATCTATCATTTTTATCGCCAGCCCCTGCCGCCAGCCAGCATCCGCGACACGCTGGTGCTGATCTTTGCCGTCAATGCGCTGTTCCGGCTCTCGCTGGTGGGCGCGACGGGCAGCTTTCCGCTTGAGGCTAGTTGGTGGGCCTTGATCGCCGCGCCCATAGTCACCGCCGCCACCTATGCGGCAAAGCGCTGGCCGCCGCCATTGGCCGTGCTGACCATGCGGCGGATCGCCTTCTCGCTTTTGCTGCTCTCGGGATTGTCGCTGGCGGTGCCGGCGCTGGCGCGCTTCGGTTCAGCCGCGCTGGGCTAGGCCGCGCTCCTCGCCTACCCACAGATGTAGAGCGCAAGCCGCTTGCTTCAAGCCCCTGCACCTGCCGTAAAACTTCTGCCGTTTCAAGCAGGAGGAGTGCTCGATGCGGCTGCTGTTATCGACCTATGGCTCGCGCGGCGATGTTGAACCGCTGGTTGCTCTCGCGATGGCGTTGCGGGCGGCGGGGGTAGACAGCGTGTTGTCCGCGCCAGCCGACCGAGAATTTGTGCAACTTGCCGGGCGGGCGGGGGTAGAACTGGCTCCGGCCTTCATGCCCGTGCGCGACTGGATTGCCCTTGCTCGCCGCTTCCCCAGCGATATCCCGAGCTATGGCCAGCGGATGATCGCAGCCCAATATCGGGCGATCGATGCGGCGGCAGCGGGGTGCGATGCAATCCTTGCGACCGGTCTAGCCCCGTCGGTGGGCGCGGCCCGCTGCGTGGCCGACCAGCGCGGACTGCCCTTTGTGCATACGAGCTTTTGCCCGATGTATCTCCCCTCCGCGCACCACCCACCGTTGGGCTATCCTGGTCACCCGCACCCGGTGGGCGTGACCGGGCCTGCAGCCCTGTGGGCGCACAATGCGGAGGTCATGAACGCCCTCTTTGGCGGCCCCATCAACCAGCTGCGGACAGCGGTCGGGCTGCCGGAGGTCGCAGATATCCGGCAGCACCTCTTTACCGAGCGTCCGCTGCTGGCGTCCGACCCGGCTCTCTGGCCATGGACGGCTACCGAGCTTTGTGCCCCCGAACAGACGGGCGCCTGGATCCTCCCCGATCCCCGCCCGCTCCCGTGCGAACTGGAGGCGTTTCTCGCCGCCGGCTCCCCTCCGGTTTATTTCGGCTTTGGCAGCATCGCCGCCCCCGATCCGGCCGAACTGGCTCGAACGGCGATCGCCGCCATCCGCGCCCAGGGGCGGCGCCCAGTGCTGGCGCAAGGCTGGGCCGGCCTCATGCTCCCCGATCAACAGACCGACTGTTTCCTCGTGGGCGAGGTCAACCAGCAGGCGCTGTTTAGGCGGGTCGCCGCCGTGATCCATCACGGCGGTGCGGGCACCACGACCACCCCATTCTGGGCGCAGCGCCTCCACCGGCTCAGTGCGGGCGTGAGGCATGACGGCGCCCAGCCGACGACCGAATCCCTCGCCGCGGCCCTCGCAGCAGCGCTCCAGCCCCAAACCGCTTCCCGGGCCCGAGCCCTTGCCACCCGGATGAACAGCGATGGCGCCGCGCGCGCAGCTGAACTGCTGATCGCGCGTGTTGGTGAGCATCAGGCGGCTCCGCCGGCACAGGCGCGCAAGGCCGAGAGCGACATCCACGCCCTGGCGCGCCGCGTCCAGGCCATCGTCGATCTGGAGCTCGCCCGCATCCTGCCGGTTCGCCAAGACGAGTTCCAGCGCCGCTTCGAAGCCCATGGGGATCTGGCCTATGGCACGCTCAATGCCGAGCTTTTCCGCCCCGTCCAGACGGCCTTGCGCGAAGCGGGCTTCAAGGCCACGCCCCGCCTGCCCGGCAGTTTCCAGCGCAGCCGGGAATGGGGCAACCCTGAGGAAACGCATCAGCAGCGCTGGATGTGGTCCGTCATCCGCACTGCCCAAGGCACGCCAATCGGCTCGCTTGCCGTCGGCAGCCATCACGATCATTCCCGCTTCCGGCTGCCGCGCAGCCCCGAAATCCTGGCGCTCCGGGCCACCGTGCCGAGCCGGATCGTCGCAGAGATCGCCCAAACCCACCCCCGATATGCCGAGCAGGAGGACTTCAAGGACTGGTACGCCCAGTATCTGGCGCAGCAATCGTCACCGTGACGGGCCGGCCCGGCTGTGCTCACCCCGAAACAGCGGGCCGTGCTCGCGCATCAGCGCGGCGATTCTGTCACCGAGCGTGCGAACGGCATGGCTGTGTCGCTCCTCGTGATGAGCGACGAGCCATTGCTCGGTTTCGAGCTCGGGGATGGGTTCGGCCATGCGCGACAGGCGTGGATCGCTGTCCCCCACAAAGCAAGGAAACACCGAAATCCCCGCGCCCGCCGCTACCAGTTCGAGCACGCTCAAGGCATCATTGCCGCGTACTGCGATGCGATCGCCGTGACGGGCATGCAGCCAGCGCGCCGCATGGGTTTGGCTCGCCTCTCCCGCCACCCCCACGAAATAGCCGGCCGCAACCCCGCTGACGAGCTCAGGGCGCGCATAAAGCGCGTAGGCCACCCGGCCGATCAGACGCCCCGCCAGCCATTGCTCGGTCGGGCGCTGGTTGCGGATGCCCAGGTCGGCATTGCGTCGGCCGATATCCACCTTCTGGTTGGCCGTGACCAGTTCCAGCCCGAACCGGTCCGAGGCCGTCCAGATTTGTCCGATCTGGCGGCCCAGAAAGGCCGAAGTCCATGGTCCGGCCGATACCCGAACCACCCGCTCGCCAATGGCGCCATCCTTCCAGCGCTTGAGCGCGAGCATGGAAGCTTCAACCTCTTCCGCCCGCACCAGCAATTCCTCGCCGACCGGAGTCAGGCTGTAGCCGGTCTGCGCGCGCACAAACAGGCGCTCCCCCACTTGCCGCTCGAGCTCGGTAATCCGGCGGCCAAGGGTCGCCGCCGAAAGGCCGCTCTTGCTCGTGGCGGCCGACAACCCGCCCAATCCTGCAAAGCCCGTTGCAGCATGGAGCGTAGCCGGACCCGCACGGAAAGAGCAATAAAGCACCCGCAGCACCGCTCGATGAACGGCATCGGGGCTGCCCCTCATCGCAAATCTGAAATGTCAATGCTGCGGCCGCAAGCCGCGGCAACTGATCTGGAGGCCAAGCATGTTTCGACCCCTTGTTTGCAAGCTCAAGCATTGGAGGCAGCAACAGATCGCCCGGCGCCAGCTGGCGCGTCTGGACGATTGGCTGCTCGCCGATCTCGGCGCCGATCGCGGCACTCTCCACCAGTTCGTTGCCCGCCACACCTGCTAGGAGTTCGGCATGACCATAACGCGCATTTTCGCACGCACCGGCTGGAGCGTTGGGGCCATCGGCCTGGGCTGCTGGGCCATTGGGGGCGAGTTCACCCTCGATGGCCGCAGCGACGGCTGGGGGGCAGTCGATGATAATCAGTCCATCCGC
>JAQSXP010000293.1 GCA_029256605.1 Devosia sp.
CCGCAGCCTTCACATAGGTAATCCGCCCTGCCCTGCCACGTTTTGCCCGTTTGATGCGTTAAGCGCAAAACGGAGAAAGCACATGACGCAGGATCTTTCGGGCAAGGTGGCTTTGGTGACCGGCGCCGGTTCGGGTATCGGCAAGGCGGCAGCGCTGACGCTCGCGCAAGCGGGCGCCAGCGTGGTGGTGATGAGCCGCACAGCCGAGGAGGTGGAAAAAACCGCCGAGGAGATCAGGCAGGCCGGCGGCAACGCCAAGGCGATGACCGCCGACACCTCGGATGACGCAGCGATGGCGCAGTTGTTCAGCCAGCTGGTGCAAGAGCATGGGCGCCTCGACATCGTTGTGGCCAATGCCGGCGTCAACGGAGTCTGGGCCCCCATAGCCGACCTCAAGCCCGAGGAATGGGACAAGACCATCGCCATCAATTTGCGTGGCACTTACCTGACCATCCACTATGCCGTGCCTCACCTGATCAAGGCGGGCGGCGGCTCGATCGTCGTAATCTCCTCGATCAATGGCACCCGCACCTTCACCAATCCAGGCGCCACCGCCTACTCTGTCACCAAGGCAGGCCAGGTCGCGATGGTGCAGCAGCTGGCAGTGGAACTTGGCCGCTACCGCATCCGCATCAATGCCATCTGCCCGGGCGCCATCGAGTCCGAAATCTCCGATAATACGGAAAAGCGCAACAGCGAGGCGGCTGAGGTGCCAGCCGAGTTCCCGGAGGGCGATATCCCCCTGACCGGCGGCGAACCCGGTGAGGCAGAGGACGTGGCCAACGCCATCCTGTTCTTCGCCTCCGAGCAGTCGCGCCATATCACCGGAACGCCGCTCTGGATTGACGGAGCGCAAAGCCTGATCCGCTAATTCGGCTTAAACCATAATAGTTAAGGGGGCAGTATCTTCGATGCTGCCCCTTTAACATTGCCCCTAGCGCTCAACTGCTTGGCCGCCTTATAACCGCGTCGCCTGCGGCGCCAGCAAACAGCTATGCGAAACGCTCTTAACTGGTTTGCGGGCGCTAGTTGCAATCACTCTTGCTTTGCTGCCTGTCACCCCTATATAGCTCCGGCATATATCGGACCTGAATAGGTCTGCTGGAGCCTTCCATGAACGTCAGAACTTTGTGTCTTTCGATCCTCTATGAGGGCGAAGCGACCGGATATGAAATCCGCCGCCGGTGTGTGGAGGGCGAATGTTCTTATTTCATCGAAGCCAGCTTTGGGTCGATCTATCCCGCGCTGGCCAAGCTGGAGGAAGAAGGGCTGGTCACCAGCCGCACCGAGCAGCAGGAAGGCAAGCCCTCCAAAAAGGTCTATGCGATCACAAACGAGGGACGCCATGCATTTGCCAAGGAGTTGGCAGAGCCTCTCGGTGAGGACGTTTTGCGCAGCCCGTTTTTGCTGTTTGCCCGCTACGCGCATCTGATGCCGGCAGACCTCGTGGAGCAGCGCAGTTCTGAGTACCTGCAGCGCACTCTGGATTGCCGGCACGGCATGGAAACGGCTTCGGCCGAGCGCGAGATGAGCGAAACCGATGTGTGGGTGGTCGGCTTTGGCCGCGCCATCATGGAAGCTTCAGAAAAGTATTTGCGTGCGCATATGCACGAACTGATCGGCTTGGCGAAGACCGAGCAAACCAAAGACGCGGCAGAGTAAGGGGCTAAATAACGATGCGTGCACTGTTTTCCTTTGGGCTGGCCTTCGGCATCCTTATCCTGGCGGGCGGCTGGCTCGCGACCGGCACCCTCGTCCAGGGCGGGCAAGGCGCAGGTAATGGCGTGCGCCCCATCGTTTCCGTCATCGAGGGTGAGGACCATGGCCCGATCCACACGACCCTCGCTGATGCCGGCGTTCTCGCCGAACACCACGAGCCCGAAGTTGATCCAGCACTCACCATTGCCCAGCGCAATGAAACAGTGACTGGCGCCAACGCGCCGGTACCTTCCGTGCGCACGCAGATCTTCAACGCCCAGCCCATGACCATCCAGGTCCCGGTGCGCGGGCGCACGCAGGCAAAGGCCACCGTCGCGGCCGTCGCCGAGACGACAGGCACCGTGGATGTGGTGCATGTGACCAAGGGCGAGCGCGTCGAAGCGGGCGAGCTGCTCTGCACGCTTGATCGGGGCACGCGTGAAGCTGCCGTTGCGCAGGCTGAGGCCACCCTGGCACAGGCTGAGGCTGCCCTGGCTCAGGCCCAACTGAACTCTGAAACCAATGCCGATCTGCGTCGGCGCGGCCTTGCCGCTACCAACACTGCCAATGAGGCCGAAGTGGCATTGGCGCAGGCTCGTGCCGGGGTCTCGCAGGCGCAGGCGGCGATCGACAATGCCCGCGAGGAACTGGCTCGGACCGAGATCAAGGCCAAGGTTGCCGGTCTGGTGCAGGACCCTGTAGCCGTTGCTGGCTCCATGCTAAGCGCCGGTTCGCCCTGCGCGACCATCGTGCAGCTCAATCCGATCGTGTTCAGCGGTGCGGTTGCAGAAGGGGACATTGCCAAGGCCAGGACCGGCCTCGACGCGACCGTGACCACAGTCACGGGCGACACCGTCAAGGGCAAGGTCAGCTACATTTCCTCCGTAGCCGACAACGCCACCCGCTCGTTCCAGGCGGAGATTGAAATTCCCAACGAAGACTTCGCCATTCGCGACGGCATCACTGCCACGGCGATCGTGGAAGTGGGGACCCTCCCGGGACACCTGCTGCCGCAATCTGTCCTGACGCTGGACGATGATGGCGTATTGGGCGTGCGCACAGTGGAGGCCGGCAAGGTAGCCTTCTATCCGGTCACTGTGGTCAGCGACACCCGCGATGGTGCCTGGGTGAGCGGCCTGCCGGAAACGGCAGAGGTGATCACCGTAGGCCAGGAAAGCGTAACCAGCGGCGACCAGGTGAAGGCGAGCCCCGCCAACACTGCCAGCGCTGAAGCGACTGCCAGTTAAGGAGCGCATCAATGCTCGACTTCATCGAACGCATCCTGCGGATGCCCCGCGTCGTGCTCACGATCATGGTGATCGTGCTCGGCGCGGGTACGGCTGCCTATGTCTCGATGCCCAAGGAAAGCTTCCCGGCCATCGAGATCCCCTATCTCTATGTGTCGATTACCCAGACCGGTGTGTCGCCCTCCGATGCCGAAAACCTTCTGGCCAAGCCGGCCGAAGAAGAACTGGCGACGCTGACCGGCCTCGAGAACATCACCACGACCTCGACTACCGGCCACGCTTCGGTGCTGCTCGAGTTCGACATCAACACCGACAA
>JAQSXP010000294.1 GCA_029256605.1 Devosia sp.
GTCGCGGCGAACTGAGGTTCTTTTCATGTCTTCAATCGATCTTGATACGCGCGACAGCACCGCGCCAAGGCTGGCCGGCAATCTGACGCCTGCCACGCTGACCCGGGCCCTGGGGGATGCGTTCGCCAAACTCGATCCGCGCCAACTGCTCGGCAATCCGGTGATCCTCGCGACGGAACTGGTTGCGGCCCTCGCGACGGTTTCGGCCATCTATGCGGTGGCCACCGGTGCCGAGGCCGGATTTGCCAGCGCCATTGCTGGGTGGCTCTGGGCCACGGTGCTGTTTGCCAATCTGGCCGAAAGCATTGCCGAAGGCCGGGGCAAGGCCGCCGCGGACTCGTTGCGGGCGACCCGCACAACCACCAAGGCCAAGCTGATCGTCGATGAACGGCAGGGGCTGGTCGTGCCGACGCCCGCCCATGAACTTGGGCTTGGGCAGATCATTCTCGTCGAGGCGGGCGACGTTATCCCCGTGGACGGCGAAATTATCGAGGGCGTCGCTTCGGTCAACGAAGCGGCCATCACCGGGGAAAGCGCTCCGGTGATCCGCGAGTCTGGCGCCGACCGGTCGGCCGTCACCGGCGGCACCACCGTGGTGTCGGACTGGATCAAGGTGCGGGTGACCGCCCAACCGGGCTCCACCTTCCTAGATCGCATGATCGCCATGGTGGAAGGCGCCGATCGTCGCAAGACGCCCAATGAGATTGCGCTGGCCGTGTTGCTGGCCGGGCTGACGCTGATCTTCCTTATTGCAGTGGTCACGCTGCTGGCCTTTGCCGCCTATTCGGGGATCGCGCTGGATCCCGTGGTGCTGGGCGCGCTGTTTGTGTGCCTGATCCCGACAACGATCGGCGGCCTGCTGTCGGCCGTCGGGATTGCCGGCATGGACCGGCTGCTCAAGGTCAATGTGCTGGCAACCTCGGGCCGCGCGGTGGAAGCGGCGGGTGATGTCGATACGCTGCTGCTCGACAAGACCGGCACCATCACCTTTGGCAATCGCATGGCCACCGAAGTGATCGCGGCGCCCGGCATTCGCGAGGACCTGGCTTTCCGGGCCGCCGTGATGGCGTCGCTGGGGGACGAAACGCCCGAAGGACGATCCATTGTGGAACTCGCCCGCAACAAGGGCATCGACATTGCGGCGCCCGCCGGCAGCACGATGATTCCGTTTTCGGCCACGACGCGGCTGTCCGGTCTTGATGCCGAGGGCAAGTCCTGGCGCAAGGGGTCGGTCGATGCGATCCTCAGGCTGACCGGCATCAGCGACGCCGAAGCGCCCGCCCAGTTCCGCCAGGCGGTGGATCGGGTCGCGCGCTCGGGCGGCACACCCCTCGCCATTGCGGAGGGAAAAACGCTGATAGGCGTCATCCATCTCAAGGATGTGGTCAAGCCCAATGTTGCGGCGCGCTTCGCCGATCTGCGCCGGATGGGGCTGCGCACGGTGATGATCACCGGCGACAATCCGGTGACGGCTGCGGCCATTGCCGCCGAGGCAGGGGTCGATGATTTCCTCGCCGAAGCCACGCCGGAGGACAAGCTGCGCCTGATCCGCGAGGAACAGGGCAAAGGAAGGCTCGTTGCCATGTGCGGCGACGGCGCCAATGATGCGCCGGCACTGGCCCAGGCTGATGTGGGCGTGGCCATGCAGACCGGAGCCCAGGCCGCCCGCGAGGCGGGCAACATGGTCGACCTCGACAGTGACCCGACCAAGGTTATCGAGATCGTCGAGGTCGGCAAGCAGATGCTGATCACCCGTGGGGCGCTGACGACCTTTTCCATCGCCAACGACGTGGCCAAATACTTCGCCATCATCCCCGCTTTGTTCGTCGTGGTGTTGCCGCAGTTGCAGGCCCTCAACGTCATGGGGCTGTCGAGCCCCGAGAGTGCGATCCTCTCGGCGGTGATCTTCAACGCCCTTGTGATCATTGCGCTGATCCCGTTGGCTTTGCGGGGGGTCAAGTACCGCGCGGTGGGGGCAGGGGCGCTCCTGTCCCGAAACCTACTGATCTATGGCCTTGGTGGGCTGGTTGCCCCCTTTGTCGGCATCAAGATCATCGACATTGCCCTGACCGCACTCGGCCTCGCATAAGGAGAGGAATCATGATCAAGCAAGCAAGACCAGCTGTCATGTCCATGCTGCTGTTTTCCGCGATCCTGGGGGGCGCCTATCCGGCGGTCGTCACCGCGGCGGGCGGAGCGATCTTCCCGTCCCAGGCGGAGGGTTCCTTGGTGCGTGACGCTGCGGGGACGGTCGTGGGATCGCGTTTGATCGGGCAGGCGACTTCGGCGCCGCAGTATCTCTGGCCCCGCCCATCGGCGGCAGGCGACGGGTATAATGCGGCGGGCTCCTCGGGCTCCAATCTGGGGCCCTTGAACCCGGACCTGATCGATCGGGTCGCTGCCGACGCGCAGGCGGTGCGCAGATACGCACCAGAGGGGGCGATCCCGCCCGATGCGGTGACGACCTCGGGCTCGGGACTCGACCCGCAGATTTCGCCCGAGTACGCGGCGCTGCAGGTGGAGCGGATTGCCGGGGCGCGCGGCATCGAGGCCGCGGCTGTAGACGCGGCGATCGCCGCCAATACGGAATGGCCGCTGCTGGGCTTTATCGGTCAGCCGCGCGTTAATGTGCTGATGACCAATCTGGCGCTGGATGCGGCTCAGCCGCCAGCGGCCGCATCGGAGTAGCCAGGCGGTGCAAGACATCCGGCGCCCAGATCCCGAAGCCCTGCTTGCCGCCCATCGCAAGTCCCACCGGGGCAAGCTCAAAGTGTTCCTCGGGATGGCGCCGGGTGTCGGCAAAACGTATGAGATGCTGCGCCAGGCCCGGCGGCGAAAGATCGACGGCCTCGACGTAGCCATCGGTCTCGTTGAAACCCATGGCCGCCGGGAAACCGAGAGCCTGTTGCGCGGCATGGACGTGCTGCCGCGCCGGCCCATGGACTATCGCGGCCGCACCTTGCTCGAATTCGACATCGATGCGGCGCTCGAGCGCCGGCCCGAGCTGTTGATCGTCGACGAGTACGCCCATTCCAATGCGCCCGGATCACGCCATCCCAAGCGCTGGCAGGACGTGGAAGAGCTGCTGGCTGCCGGTATCGATGTGTGGACGACGCTCAACGTCCAGCACCTCGAGAGCCTCGTTGACGTGGTGCTCAAGATCACCGGGGTGCGGCAGCGCGAAACCATCCCCGACAGCGCCCTGTCGCGCGCCGATGATATCGAAGTGGTCGATATTACGCCCGCCGAGTTGCG
>JAQSXP010000295.1 GCA_029256605.1 Devosia sp.
AGGGCCGAAATCGAGCGAGAAATCGGTGAACTTGCCATAGCGAAGCAGGTCGAGGCGGCGCAGACGCATCAATCGGCCCCGGCTTCGCTTTGGCGCAACCGGGCGACCACGTCTTCGCTGCCTTCGCTCAGCACCTGATCGATGAAGGCTTCAAAGGCAGCCTCGTCATCGCCGGCAAAGCGCCGCGCTTCGGGCGGCAGGCTGTCGCGGACGTCCTTGACCAGTTGCCGGACGGTTTCGCGCACGCTGTGCTGGGCGATGCTCTGGGTGCGCATGAGGGTGCCGAGTTCAAGCACGGGATCGGCGGAGGGGCGGATATCAGCGGTGCTGGGGGCGGTGGTCGCAAGTTCGAGCTTTTCGACCCAGGTCTGGCCCAGTCCCTCCAGCCGTTGCTCGATCTCGGCGAGGAGCAGGTCGCGGTCGCGGCGCATCCGCCAGCTGAGGGGCGTTTCCCCCGCGAGCTGGAGGCGCAGCACCAGATGGGGTGCGGCGGTGGCGGCGCGCAGGGCGCTAACCTCTTGTTCGAGTAAATCAATTACCTCGCGCCAGGACTGCTGACCGGACAGGTCGACTGCGAACCGTTCGAATTGCGCGATGCTGGTCAGGCGTTCTTCGATGGTGACCGAGCGGTCATCGGCGATGGTGACCAGCGAGACGGTTTTGGGGCCGGCCTCGTTGATGTCGCGGCCTTGCGGCATGCCGGGCATGACGACGTGGCGGTCGCCCAGGTGATGGCTGCGGGCGTGGACATGGCCGAGGGCCCAGTAGTCAAAACCCCAGTTTTGCAGGTCGGCGAGGCTGCAGGGGGCATAGTTGTCGTGGCCCGGCGCGCCGGCAAGGCTCGTATGCATGATGCCGATATGGGCGGCGTCGGGGGAGGGGGCGCGGAACTTCGGCAGCAGGCTTTCGGGGGCATGCGGGCGCGAAAAGCTTAGTCCGTGCAAGGCGATATCGAGAGCGCCGCGGCGCAGGGTGACGGTTTCGGCGCGGCTGCCGAAAATCTTGACGCTGTCGGGCAGGATCAGTTCCTGGGTGATCTTGGAGAGCGCATCGTGATTGCCGCGAATGATGAAAACGCCAATGCCGGCCTCGTGCAGGCGCCCCAATTGCGTGGCGATGAAGCGCGCCGTTTTCATCGAAGTCTGGTCGCCGTCATAGAGATCGCCCGCAATCACCAGGGCATCGACTTGCTCGGCGAGGCAAAGATCCACAATGGAAACAAGGGCTTGCCGCGTGGCGTCGCCCACTAATTGCCCGAGTTCCGCATTGCGCAGAGCCAACGAGCGCAGGGGCGAATCGAGATGGATATCGGCGGTGTGGACGAAGCGGAAGGGCATGAAGGTGAGCTCGTCGGAGGGGCGCAGGGCGTGAAGAAATGCTTAACAATGTCATGCCAGAGGGGCGGCGTGGATCGCAAGCGCAGGGTTCCCCAAACCAGTAAAATGCGGCAGCACGATAGTGTTGGAGCCGGTTTGCCGCATTGCTGCCATAAAGATGAACGGGTTCTGAACGGAACAAGGGGCGGTCTGCCGTCATTGAGGAAGCAAGCAGATCTCGGCACGCCAAAAATGGAGTTTCTTCCATGAGCTTTCCACCGATCGATCCGAGCCCGACCGCACCCGATCCGGGACCGGTGCCGCCGATCTTTCCGCGCCCGATCGATGATGGGCCGAAGGATGGCGACGATCTGCCCGTGCCCGATCCCAGCGATCCCAACAGCAATCCCGAGCCCGGCCCGACCATGCCGCCCGAGCGCTCGCCATTTCCGGATAGTGCCGGCGGGTGAAGATCGCGACCTTCAACGTCAACGGCATCAATGGGCGGCTCGCCGTGCTGCTGCGCTGGCTCGAGGAAGCGGCGCCCGATGTCGTGTGCCTGCAAGAGCTCAAGGCACCCGATGAGCGGTTTCCGCGCAAGAAACTCGAGCAGGCCGGCTATGGCGCGATCTGGCTGGGGCAAAAAAGCTGGAATGGCGTCGCGATCCTCGCGCGCGGGACCGAGCCGGTGGCAACGCGGCGCGGGCTTCCTGCCAGCGACGAGGATGAGCAAAGCCGCTATATTGAGGGGGCGGTCAATGGCGTTTTGGTGGGGTGCCTCTATCTCCCCAATGGCAATCCGGCGCCGGGACCCAAATGGGACTACAAGCTCGACTGGTTCGAGCGCTTTTCGCGCCACGCGGCCGAGTTGATCGCCGGGGATATCCCCGCCGTGCTGGCGGGGGACTATAATGTGATGCCGACCGAACTCGACGTCTACAAGCCCGAGCGCTGGACGAAGGACGCGCTGTTTCGCCCCGAAGTGCGCGCCGCCTATGCGCAGCTGCTCGAGCAGGGCTGGACCGATGCCCTGCGCACCAGGCATCCCGGCGAGCGGATCTATACGTTCTGGGATTATTTCCGCAACGCCTATGAGCGCGATGCCGGCTTGCGGCTCGACCACCTGCTGGTGGCGCCGGTCTTGGCTGATCGGCTCGTCGATGCCGGGGTGGACCGGTCCGTACGGGGCTGGGACAAGGCGAGCGACCATGCCCCCACCTGGATCGTGCTGGACTAGGGACGCGGTGGGGTTAGGGGGAAGCCATGAGCCAGGAACTGCTGATCTTTATCGCGATCGGGTTTTTCGCCCAGATCGTCGATGGCGCGCTGGGCATGGCTTTTGGGGTGATTTGCACCTCCGCGCTCCTCTCGCTCGGGTTGCCCCCCGCGGCTGCCAGCGCCCTGACCCATGTGACCGAGATTTTCACCACCGCCGCATCGGGCGTTTCCCACGCCCAGCAGCGCAATGTGGATTGGAAACTGGTGGCGCGGCTGGCGCCGGCCGGCATGATCGGGGGCGCGATCGGGGCCTATCTTCTGGCCAATATCGATGCCGGGTTCATGGAGCCGCTGGTGTCGCTCTACCTGATCGGGTTCGGGTTCTACATTCTCTACAAGGCATTTCGCGAATTCCGGACGCGCCAGGTGAGCGACAAGCTGGTGCCGGTGATCGGGCTCGGGGGCGGAGCGCTCGACGCCATGGGCGGGGGCGGCTGGGGGCCGATCGTCACCTCGACGCTGGTCGGGCGCGGGCATGACCCCAAAAAGGTCATCGGCTCCACCAGCCTCTCGGAATTCTTGGTCACCCTGACCATTTCGCTGACTTTTATCCTCACCCTGGGGTGGACGCAGTTCAACGCCGCCATCGGCCTCATCATCGGGGGCGTCCTCGCCGCCCCCTTCGGCGCGCTCCTCGTCAAACGCCTGCCGCTGCG
>JAQSXP010000296.1 GCA_029256605.1 Devosia sp.
GACAAGATGCTGGGGCTGAACCTCACCTCGAACGATATCACTGCCGCCATTGCCAGCCAGAACGCCCAGGTGGCGGCCGGCCGCATCGGGGCGCAGCCCAATCCGCTGACCCAGCAGATTTCGGCCAGCGTTCTCGTCAGCGGGCAATTGTCGACGCCCGAGGAGTTCGGCTCCATCGTGCTGCGCGCCAATCCCGATGGCTCCTCGGTGCGCCTGAGCGATGTGGCGCGCATCGAGATCGGCGCGGAAAGCTATGGCTTTTCCACCCGCATCAACGGGCAGCAGGCGGCGGCCTTTGCCGTGCAGCTCGCGCCCAGCGGCAATGCCATGGCGACAGCTGAAGCGGTGGAACACAAGATGGAAGAGCTCGCGCAGTTCTTCCCGCCGGGGGTTGAATATCGCATCCCCTACAACACCGCCCCATTCGTGGAAGTCTCGATCGAAAAGGTGATCCACACCCTGATCGAGGCCATGGCGCTCGTGTTCGTCGTGATGTTCGTGTTCCTGCAGAGCTTCCGCTACACGCTGATCCCGACCCTGGTCGTGCCGGTGGCGCTGGCGGGCACCTGCGCGGTGATGCTGGCGGCGGGCTTTTCCATCAATGTGCTGACCATGTTTGCCATGGTGCTCGCCATCGGCATTCTCGTCGACGACGCCATCGTCGTGGTGGAAAATGTCGAGCGCATCATGGCCGAGGAAGGGCTGCCGCCCCTCCAGGCGACGCGCAAGGCGATGAAGCAGATCTCGGGCGCCATCATCGGTATTACCCTGGTGCTGTCGGCGGTGTTCGTGCCGCTGGCCTTTACCGCGGGCGCGGTGGGCGTGATCTACCAGCAGTTCAGCCTGACCATGGTGATCTCGATCATCTTTTCGGGGATCCTGGCGCTTTCGCTCACCCCGGCGCTCTGCGCGACGCTGCTCAAGCCGATCAAGCCGGGGCACCACGAAAAGCGCGGCCCCTTTGGCTGGTTCAACCGGACCTTTAATCGCGCCACGGGCGGTTATTCCAAGGGCGTGGGCTGGATGGTGCGCCGCACCGGCCGGCTCATGGTGATCTATCTCGCGCTCCTTGTCGGGCTGGGCTGGGCGTATACCCAGTTGCCCACCTCGTTCCTGCCCAATGAAGATCAGGGCTTTTTGATCGCCGACATGCAGGCCCCTCCGGGCGCCAGCAACAATCGCATGGCCGAGATCACCAAGCAGGTGGAGGGCATTTTCCTTGCCGAAGAGGCGGTGGAAGACATCATCGCCATCAATGGCTTCAGCTTTTCGGGTGCCGGCGACAATGCGGGCCTCGCCTTCATCACGCTCAAGGACTGGAAGGAGCGCGACGAGAACAATTCGGCCGATGCTATCGCCAATCGCGTGAACGGGCAGTTGTTCGGGTTGCGCGATTCCATCTCCTTTGCCCTCTCGCCGCCGCCCATTGCCGGGCTCGGGACCTCCAACGGCTTCACCTTCCGCCTGCAGGACCGTGGCTCGCAAGGCCAGGACGCGCTGGCGGCGGCAAGCCAGCAGTTGATGGGGCTGGCCTCGCAAAGCCCGGTGCTTGCCGGCCTGCGCGTCGAGGGCATGCCCAATACGGCCCAGGTCAACCTCATCGTTGATCGGGAAAAGGCCAACACATTTGGCGTGAGCTTTGCCGATATCAGCTCGACCATCTCGACCAATCTGGGGTCGGCCTATGTCAACGACTTCCCCAATGCCGGACGCATGCAGCGCGTGACGGTGCAGGCCGATGCGGGGCAGCGCATGGATGTGGACGATCTGCTCAGCCTTAATGTGCGCAATTCCAACGGGGGCATGGTGCCGCTGTCGACCTTTGCCAAGGCCGACTGGCGGCTGGGGCCGGCCCAGATCGTGGGTTATAACGGCTATCCGGCCGTGCGCATTGCGGGCTCGGCTGCTCCGGGCTTCACCTCGGGCGCGGCGATTGCCGAAATGGAGCGGCTGGCCGCGCAACTGCCGGCGGGCTTTGGCTATGAATGGACGGGCCAGACCCTCCAGGAAATCCAGTCGGGCTCGCAAAGCATGTTCCTGATGGCGCTGACGATCGCCTTCGTGTTCCTGCTGCTGGCAGCGCTCTACGAAAGCTGGTCGATCCCGTTGTCAGTGATGCTGGTGGTGCCGCTCGGGGTGATCGGCTCGGTGCTGGCGGTGATCCTGCGCGACATGTCCAACGACGTGTATTTCACCGTGGGCCTCATCACCATTATCGGGCTTTCGGCCAAGAACGCGATTTTGATCATCGAGTTCGCCAAGGACAGCTGGGCCAATGGCAAGCCCCTGCTCGAGGCCACGATCGAGGCGGCGCATCTGCGCTTCCGCCCCATCATCATGACCTCGCTGGCCTTTACGTTGGGCGTCGTGCCGCTGGCGATTGCCACAGGTGCGAGTTCGTCGAGCCAGAATGCGATCGGTACGACGGTGTTGGGCGGCATGATCGCGGCGACCGTCTTGGCCGTGTTGTTCGTGCCGGTGCTGTTCGTGTTCATCATGAAGCTGGTGCGGGCCAAGCCCAAGCGCATCGGCGTCGATGAGCCGCCAGTAACGCCAGCCGAGTCGAGCGCGCCGACGGTGCCGGCCGAATAAAAGCGAGGAATAGGGGCAGCAGCAGTCTGCCCCTTTCCATTTTCAACGCCCGTTAGGACCGGCTGCGCAACTCGCGAAAAGTCAGGGAAAAGCGGGTTTGCTCGACGGGCGGGATGGAATGTTCCCAATCCGTGCGCGCGCTGCCCGAGAGCACATAGGCCGAGCCCGGCTCGGCGGTGATGGAGACGCGCTCCCATTTAGGGCCCGCGCGGCGCCGCAGCCGGAAGGTGCAGGCCGAGAGCAGCGAAATCCCCACGATCGAGCCGAACACCGCCTTGTCCTTGTGCCAGCCAATGGGGGCGCCGGGGCCATATTCGGTGACCAGCAGCTGTTCGAGCCGCTCGGGCGCCAGGCCGGCAAACGAAGCCGCCGCCTCGCGCAGCGGCAACAGGAAAGGCGGAATGGGATCGGTGGGCGCCAGTTTTTCGACAGAGAAATCATAGCGCCAGCCAAAGGACACGACCCGGCGCTTGCCTTCGAAACCGTGGAAGTCAAAGGCCTGGAACGGCAGCTGGCGCACCTGCTCGAGCACCGCGTCCTGAAGGGCAGGCGGCACGATATCGGGGGCATAGCGGAAGCCCTCGGGCAGCACCGGCCCGGGCGTTCCGAAAAGATCGGGTTGAGAGCTCATGGCGGCAAGGCTAGCCGGAACCGCTTCCGGTCCATCGGCTTGTGGCTATTGGGCGGTTTCGCCCTCAGTGGTCGTGTCTTCGGCGGCAGGCGCCTCGCTGTTATCGGCCTCGGATGGCAGGCAGGCGCCATCCACCAGCTGTTCTCCTGCCGCACAGCTGGCCTCCGCGGGCGCTGCATCCTGCTCGGCAGGAGCCGCTTCGGTTTCAGCCGGGGTGGCTTCGTTTTCGGCCGCCGGAGCTTCCGTCGTTGCCTTGGCGGGCGCGGCTTCAGTGGTCGCTTCCGTTTCGGCCGCCGGCTCTGCTGGCTCCTCAGTGGAGGACGCGGCCGCAGGCGTTTCGCTTCCCGTCACCTCCTCTTCGGCCGGAGCGCTGTTCTCGCTCGCCGCATCTGCCTCGGCCGGCTCGGCTTCGGTTTCGGTGATTTCGGTTTCGGTCTGGTCAGTCTGCTCGGTCGTATCCGTCGCTTCGCTCTGTTCGGGCTCCTCGCTTGCTTCTTCCTCGGCGGGAGCGGCCGGCTCGGCGGTGTCATCCGCGGCAGCTGGCGTCTCGGTGGCAGGCGTCGGGGCGTTGGCGGCCGGAGCTGCCTCGGTGGCGGTGTCGGCTTCGGTGTTGGTAGCCGGATCGGCGCCCGCAGTGCCGCCTTCGGAGCCGATCACCTCGACCGCTTCGGTTGCCTCAACGGCCTCGGCAGGCGCGGCTTCCTCGGTGGGTTCAGCCACGGGCTGGTTGAAGATCTGGACCGTGTCGCCCTGGGTGGAAACGCTCACAGCATTGGGTTCGCTGGCCTCTTCCACATTGTAGACCGTGACGGACTGGTTGATTTGCTGCTCGATATAGGAGACCTCGAGCACGGTGTTGACCACCACATCCCCTTCCACCACGACCGGGCCAAGATATTGGGTGCGGGTGTAATAGTCGGGTTCATCGGCAGCAAAAACGATGCTGACCGAAAGGTCCGGCTCGACAAAGCGCGCGGTGGGGACAAAGACCCAATAGTCTTCCGGCAAGTCCTGACGGCTG
>JAQSXP010000297.1 GCA_029256605.1 Devosia sp.
CATGCCAACTGCCTGGCTGCCCTGGCCGGGAAAGGTGAATGCATAGCGGGTCATTGACGGCGTCCTTGTTGCTCGGGAGCGGCGCCGCTCCCTCTTGGTTGGCGCGTTTGCCGGGAGTGTGTGGCAGAGTCAAGGCACTGGCGGCGCCCCCAGCCCTTCCATTGCTATCTTTCAAGTCCTGCGGCGCGGCGCGCGGAACGCTCGGCCACGTCGCCGGCCTCGCGTATCTCGGCCTCGGTTTGCCCCAAGGCGCGGGCACCTTCTTCGGCGGCCCGGCGGGCGGCAACCACCGCATCGCGCTTCATCTGTTCGCTCATCGTGCCCGCCCGCGCGCGCAGATCATCGATCGTTGCCTGCGGGTTGGCCATGGCGTCGAGCGCCGGCGCCAGCGATTCCGGCACATTGAGCTGGAGCGTGCGCGAAAATCCTGATATCATGGGTGGGTCTTGCCAAGGCAAAGCCTGAGCCGCCCGGCGGTTCCAAAACAAGGCACGTCCCCGAAAAGCCTTGTGCCGAGCCCCTCTTTGGCCTATGTGACGCCCAGCATTCGTTTGGCCGGGGGCTGAACGGAGGGTTGGTGCATGGGTTTTCCCGTGCCACCGATAGGATCGCCAGATCCGGCCTCCCGTGTTCCCGCTCTTTGCAAGACTGCTTTGACGCCGTTCCCGGCTTCAAGGAGGCTCCGCGCCAGCAAATGCACTGTGTTGAACCACAAAGGAAGGCGCATCAATGGCCCTTTACGAGCATATCTTCCTGGCGCGCCAGGACGTTTCCCAGCAGCAGGTTGAAGAACTGACCGCTGCGCTGACCGAAGTCCTCGCTGCTGGCGGTGGCAAGGTCACCAAGAATGAATACTGGGGCCTCAAGGGCCTGTCCTACCGCATCCGCAAGAACCGCAAGGCTCACTACACGCTGATGAACATCGACGCTCCGGCTCCCGCCGTTGCCGAGATGGAGCGCCAGATGCGCATCAATGAAGACATCCTGCGCTTCATGACCGTGCGCGTCGACGAGCTCGAGGAAGGCCCCTCGGCCATGATGCAGAAGCGCGATCGTGATGACCGCGGCGACCGCGATGGCGGCCGTCCTGATCGTGGTGGCTTCGGCGGCGAACGCCGTCCCCGCCGTTTCTAAGCAAAGGACTGAACAGCTATGGCAATCAAAGACCTTACCACCGCCCAGGCCCGCCGTCCGTTCCAGCGCCGGCGCAAGACCTGCCCGTTCTCGGGCGAAGGCGCTCCCAAGATCGACTACAAGGACGTGCGTCTGCTCAGCCGCTATGTGTCCGAGCGCGGCAAGATCGTTCCCTCGCGCATCACTGCCGTTTCGGCGCTCAAGCAGCGTGAACTGGCTCGTGCGATCAAGCGCGCCCGCTTCATCGGCATCATGCCGTATGCCGTCCAGTAAGTTCGCTGGGCCGGCGATCTAGCGGCGGTTCGCTGCGCTTCCGGTGCTCACGTACTCAAGTACGTTCCGCTCCGGTTCTCGCGAACCACCACTATCTCATCCAGCCCAACGACTTTCTGTTTGGCCTCCAGGTGCCCATCACGGGCATTGGGGGCCAACTGCCCTCCAGGGGCACATCGCTGGGGTTCCGGATGGTCCGGGGCTCCTAACCGTCCAAGAGACGGGACAGCCACAAGGAATAATCCCATGAAAGTTATCCTGCTCGAGCGCGTCGGTCGCACCGGCTCCATCGGCGATGAAGTCACGGTCAAGGACGGGTTTGCCCGTAACTACCTGCTGCCCCAGGGCAAGGCCCTGCGCGCCACCGCCGCCAACCGCTCCAAGTTCGAAGCCGAACGCGCCCATATCGAAAAGCGCAACGAAGAGCGCCGCAATGCCGCTGCCGGGATCGCCGAGGGCCTCAATGGCCATGTCGTGACGATCATCCGCCAGGCCGGCGAAACCGGTCAGCTCTACGGCTCGGTCGCTTCGCGCGACATCGTCGAGGCCCTGGGCACCGACGGCTACACCGTGCAGCGTTCGCAGGTGGACCTTGCCGACCCGATCAAGTCGGTCGGCATCCACACCGTCGCGCTCAACCTGCACGCCGAAGTTGCCGTGACCATCACCGTCAACGTCGCCCGCTCGGAAGACGAAGCGGCCCGTCAGGTTGCTGGTGAAGACCTCACCGTCACCCAGTATGACGAAGACGAGGCTGGCGATTTTGCTGCCGGCCAGGCCGATGCGGCCCAGGACGATCGTTTCGACGACTCGATCTAAGATCCTGCTGCCCAAGTTTGTGGAAGGCCGGGCGCCCTGCCCGGCCTTTCGCTTTTGGGGCACGCCGATTCGCCCCCATCTTGCCGCGTTCCCCCGCTAGCAAGGCAAAGGCGCTCGTCATCCCCGTTATGCCCAGAGTTCACAGCCTCGTTCGCCAGTCGTTAACCTTTGTGGCGTAGCGCGAGACTCCCGGCGGCAGGCCGTGGTTAAGAAGCGTTAACGATCCCTTAGGAGGTCCGCATGGCAGAGATCGCGCACTTCCCCCGCGCCGAAGAAAAGCCAGTTCGCCTGGCGCCCCACAATGTGGAAGCCGAGCAGGCACTGCTGGGCGCGGTCCTGGTCAACAACGAAGCCTTCTACCGGGTCTCGGACTTTCTCGAGCCCGTGCATTTCTACGAGCCCATCCACCGCGAAATCTACGAGGTGATCGGCAAGTTCATCCGCGCGGGCAAATCGGCCGACCCCATCACCATCAAGGGCCACCTGCCCGAACAGCTGCTCGCCGATGTGACCATGCCGCAATATCTGGCGCGGCTCGCGGCCGAAGCCACCACCGTGCTCAACGCCGCCGATTACGGGCGGGCAATCTATGATCTGGCCATTCGCCGCAACCTGATCCTCGTGGGCGAGGAAATGGTGTCGGTCGCCTATGAGTCCGATGTGGATATGAGCCCCACCCAGCAGATCGAGAAGGTGGAAGGCGAGCTGTTCCAGCTGGCCGAAAAAGGCCGCTATGACGGCGGCTTTCAGGCCTTTGGCGCGGCGCTCACCGCCTCGATCAAGATGGCCGGCGAAGCCTTCCAGCGCGACGGGGGCCTGTCGGGCGTCGCGACCGCGCTCCATGACCTCGACCGGCAGATGGGCGGGTTGCAGCGCTCGGACTTGATCATCCTTGCCGGCCGCCCCGCCATGGGCAAGACCTCGCTCGTGACCAATATCGCCTATAACGTCGCCAAGGCCTGGAAGGGCGATGTCACCCCCGATGGGCACAACCGCACGGTCGATGGCGGCATTGTCGGCTTTTTCAGCCTTGAAATGAGCTCCGAACAGCTCGCCACCCGTATTCTGGCCGAGCAGGCGGAAATCTCCTCCTCCGATATCCGCCGTGGCCGCATTCATGACAGCCAGTTTTCCAAGCTGGTCGATGTCTCCAACGCCATGAGCCGGGTGCCGCTTTACATCGACGACACCGGCGGCATTTCGGTGGCCCAGCTGGC
>JAQSXP010000298.1 GCA_029256605.1 Devosia sp.
TCCGTCAATGCCCCCGCGTCCGCCAGGTCACCCTTGCTGATGATGATGTGGTCGGCGACCGCCACCTGGCGGCGGGACTCCGCAAAGCTCGCAAGGTTCGCCACCCCATTGGGTACATCCACCACGGTTATGACATTGCCCAGCCGCAGATGATATTTCAGCATCAGGTCGGCGCTGAGCGTCGCGATGATCGGCGCGGGATCGGCCAATCCCGTAGTCTCGATCACGAGCCGGCTGAACGGGCTGATCTCCCCCCGCCGAACCCGCTCGAACAGCGACAAGATCGTGTTCTTGAGATCGACCCGAATGGTGCAGCAGATGCAGCCGCTTTTGAGCAGCACCACGTCGTCATCAACCGACTGGACCAGCAGATGATCGATCCCCACGTCGCCGAACTCGTTGATGATGACGGCGGTATCGGCCAGCGCCGGTTGCGCCAGCAGCCGGTTGAGCAGCGAGGTTTTCCCCGCCCCCAGAAAGCCGGTGATGAGATGGGCGACCACCGGCTCCCGAACGCCGCTCATCGCCCCTTCGCCTCCAGTTGCGCCAGCACCGCCGGGTCGAGCGGATCGCAGGGCCGCCCGATCAACTTCTCCGCCTCGACCCAGACGGCGCCGAGATTGTCGACCACCGCCATCTTGCCGGTTCGGCTGCGCAGCGTATAGCGCCCCGCCCAGCTGTCGAGCTTGAGGCCGAAGAGGGCCAGCACGTCGTTGGCCGCCACGGCCCGCAGGTGCCGATCCGCTGCAGGCCGGGTTGCACCCGAGGCTTCACCCGGCCCGCTGGTCCAGTGATCGGCATGGTTGAGCACGCCGCATAACCCGCACATGCCGCCTCTCCTCTTCCCCGTCGATCAGGATTGCGGCCGCGCCGTACCGCTCTTGGGATAGCGCTGGGCAAAATCGGCAGCGATCTCCTCCATGGGCACGAACTTCACGCCCTCAAAGCCCTTCATGTAGTTGAACAGCCGCTCATGCATCTTGAGCACATGCGGCTTGCCCGACACATCGGGATGGATAGTCAGTGGAAACACCGCATAATCATAGTTCTCATAGACCCAGTCGAACTGGTCGCGCCACATCTCCTCGATATCGCGCGGGTTCACAAAGCCATGGCTGTTGGGCGAAGCCTTGATGAACATCATCGGGGGCAGATCGTCGAGGTACCAGGATGCCGGAATCTCGATGAGGTCGGTCTCCTCGCCTTGCGTATAGGGCTTCATCCAGGTCGAAGGATGCTGGGAATAGTCGATCTTGGTCCACTGGTCCCCAACCGTCACATAATAGGGGTGATGGTCGTTGTGCATCAGGGAGTGGTCGTAAAGGATGCCCTTCTGCTTGAGCAGCTCGTTGGTCTTGGAGCCGAACTCCCACCACGGCGCCACATAGCCGCGGGGCGGCTTGCCCGTGAGCTCGGTGATGAGAGCCACGCATTTGTCAAAGATCGCTTCCTCCTGCTCGGGGGTCATGGCGATCGGGTTCTCGTGGCTATAGCCATGCATGCCCACTTCATGGCCCGCATCGGCCACGGCCTTCATTTCCGCCCGGAAGGACTCGATGGAGTGGCCGGGAATAAACCAGGTGGTCTTGATGCCCCATTTCTCGAACATGCGCAGCAGGCGGGGTGCCCCGACATGGCCAGCAAAGGCGCCGCGCGAAATATCGCAAGGGCTGTCTTCACCGCCATAAGACCCCAGCCAACCGGCCACAGCATCCACGTCCACGCCGTAAGAGACGAATATTTCCTTGGCCATTTCTGTTCCTTCCCGGGTGCAGTTCCAAGTGCTTCAACCATCCAGCTACACTGACTATACAGGCCAGTCTTTGCGTGGAAACAGCAACATCACTAAGAAAAGGCGCAAACCCTCCTCAAGTGCGGGGGTGGACCAGGGCGGCAAGCTTATTCCCGTGCCTCCCTGGGGGTGTATATGTTGCCCCGGATTGCCACAGGAGGCGCTTTGACCATGACCCGGGTTTGCTTGATCACCACCGGAGGCACGATCGCCTCGCGCCGCAACGAGACCACCGGTGGTGTAACGGCAAGCATTGCTGCCGCCGATCTGCGCGCGACCCTGCGCGATCCGCTGGACGGCATCGATCTGGAGGTTGATGAATTCTGCAATGTCGGCAGCTACGCCTTTGATCTTCCGCTCGCCTTTGCGCTCGCCCAGCGCATCAATGAGCGCTTGGCCGACCCGGGCTGCGATGGCGTTGTCGTCACCCACGGCACCGACACGATGGAAGAAAGCGCTTACATGGCCGATCTGCTGCTGGCCTCGGACAAGCCGGTGGTGTTCACCGGCGCCCAGCGCCCGGCCGACCAGCCCGATACCGATGGCCCCCGCAACATCGCCGACGCAGTCCGGCTCGCTGCTTCCCCCACTGCCCGGAGTCTTGGCGTTACCATCTGCTTTGAGCAGGAGTTCCACGCAGCACGCGACGTCACCAAGACCCACACGACGCGTGTCGACACCTTCATGTCCGGCGAACACGGCAAGCTCGGCGATGTGGATGGCGAGCACATCGCCGTGCAGCGGCGCCCTACCCTGCGCCGCACCTATGCGCCCACGTCGGTCGAGCCCAATATCGAGCTTATCAAGCTGAGCATGGGCACGAGCGACGGCTATATTCGCTACGCCGCCGCCAATGGCAGCAAGGCCATCATCCTTGAAGCCTTTGGCGCCGGCAATGCCACGCCTGCCATCGCCCAGGCCGCGGCCGAGATTGTGGCCGCCGGCATCCCCATCATTCTCACCTCCCGGTGCCCGCGCGGGCGGGTCAAGCCGATTTACGGCAATGGCGGCGGCAAGGATCTTGAGGCTGCCGGCGTGATCTTTGCCGGCGATCTCAACGGCGTCAAAGCCCGCATCCTGGCCTCGGTGCTGCTCGGACCGGGCGCCGATGTGGATCTGCGCACCGAACTAGAGTTTCTCGGCGGCTAACCGTCGCCGGACCCTCGCGCCGGAATCGCTCTGACCCGTCCCAGCGCTGAGGCGGGCCACTCAGCCAGCCCAGCCGATCTTTGACCGAACGCAAGACTGCCGCCGAACGGGCCCGCCTTGTGGCAACCGCCCATTGCACCGGCGAGTTAACTCACATCAGTCTGGCACAGCCAGCAAGTGCCTTCCGTCCAAGATAACCGCGCCGGTCGGCTCGTGCTGCCCCCGCTCAGCCAGGAAGCCATGCCATGATCAAGGACAAGGTCGTCATCATCACCGGAGCAAGCTCAGGGATCGTACTGCCCGCTCGATGTCACCCAACAGGCGGACAACGACGCCATCGTGGCCCAGGCCAAGAACAAGTTCGGGCGGCTTGATGCTATCTTCCTCAATGCCGGGCTGATGCCCAATTCCATGCTATCGGCCCTCAAGACCGATGACTGGCATCAGATGGTCGACGTCAACATCAAGGGCGTCCTCAATGGGGTTGCAGCGGTCCTGCCCACCTTCACCGCGCAGAAAAGCGGCTATGTGCTTGCGACTTCTTCGGTTGCCGGGCTCAAAGCCTATCCCGGCGGCGCGGTCTATGGCGGCACCAAATGGTTCCTGCGCGACTTCATGGAAGTGCTGCGCATGGAATCGGCGATGGAAGGCACTAATATCCGCGCCACCACCATCTATCCCGCTGCGATCAATACCGAACTGCTGGACACCATCAGCGACCAGAAGACAGCCAGCAACATACGCAGTCTTTATGACCGCTATGGCATCAGCCCCGAGCGGATTGCCCGCGTGGTCGAATTCGCCCTCGATCTCCCCGACGATACCGTGGTGAACGAGTTCACGGTCGGCCCTGCAAACCAGCCGTGGTGATCAGGGACGCCAATTGGTTACGCCCGGCAGTGCCTTGCACGCTTGAAGTTGGTCCTACGCTTGCGTTTGCACACAGCTTGTTCAGATTGGAGCCGCTTAATAGTGCCAGCCAGACCCAGATGGCGACCGCTCCAACTCTGAATAACGGTTGAACCCGACCATGGCCGCCCCGACCCAAGCTGAAAAACCCGTTCGCAAGCGTCGCTGGTCCTGGTGGCAGCTTATTCTCGTGCTCGCCGTCGTTGCCGCAGGTGCCTATGCCTTTGTCGCCCGCCCCTGGGAGCCCAAGCCGGCAGCGGTGGCCGTCGAGGTGCTGGCGCCCGGGCCCTTCTCGCAAGTCTTGGCGGTCAATGGCCGGGTGATTGCGCGCGAAACGGTGACGGTACGCGCTCCAGTATCAGCCCGGATCGTCGAGGTCATGGTTAACGAAGGAGACCTGGTTCAGGCCGGCGATGTTCTGGTCCAGCTTGAAACCAGCCAGCCCAAGGCCTTAGTCGATCAGGCCCAGGCCGCGCTCGACGCTGGCATTGTGCGGCAGGCCCAGGCCAAGGCGACGGCGGACCGCGCCAATGCTCTGGGCGAAAACGCCACCCGTTCGGCCCGCGAGGACGCCGAGCTCGCGCTCTCGGCCGCCAGCAATGAAGTGGCTCGCCTGCAGGCAGCCCTTGCCGAAGCGCAAAGCCAGCTCGAGCAGTACACCATTCTTGCCCCGTTGACGGGAACGGTGCTGAACCGCAATGCAGATCGCGGCCAGCTGGTTGACCCGCAGACCGAACTCTTCGTCATCGCCGATCTGGCCGACCTGCAGGTCGAAACCGACATCGATGAGCTATATTCCGCGCGCATCAGCGCGGGTCTCAAGGCGCTATTGCGCCCGGTGGGCGATTCCGTCGCTCAGCATGGGAGCGTGGTGTTTGCTTCCCCGACCGTGGACCCCGCAACGGGCGGGCGACCGGTTAAGCTCGCCTTCGACGAACCGGTCGAACTGCCGGTTGGTCTCACCATCAACGCCAATATCATTGTCTCGGAAACCGAAGGCGCCCTCACCATCCCGCGTGGCGCCATCATTACCGAAGGGACCGACAGCCATGTGCTGGTGGTGGAAAACGGCGCTGCCGCCCAGCGAGCCATCGAATTCGCCGATTGGCCCGCCGGCCGCGTCATCGTCACCGCGGGTCTAGCGGAAGGTGACCAGGTGATTCTCGATCCGGCTGCGGTTGAACCGGGCCAAAGCGTCGTCGCGGAGTAGCACGATGCTTTATGGTCTCAAGATCGCCCTGCGTTATCTTACCGCCAGCAAGGCCCAGACCAGCCTGCTTATTGCGGGCGTTGCCGTCGGCGTCTTCGTCTTCATTTTCATGAGCGCGCTGATCGGAGGGCTCGCCGTATTCCTCGTCCAGCGCACGGTGGGCGATATCGCCCATGTCAGCATCGAGGCTCCGGACCGGGATCCCGTCCTTCTGGTTGCCGAAAGCGAGGGTCCGCTGGTTGTCGAACAGCGCGCCACCAGCCAGCGCTCGCAACTGCGCACCGCCGACGCCTTCCTGCCAACTATCGAAACCATGCCGGGCGTAACCGCAACCTCGCAGCAGATCGTGGGCAACGGCTTTCTGGTGCGCGGGCTCGTCACCGCCCCGGTAAGCGTCATCGGCGTTGAAGCCAACAAGGTTTCCGCCATTGCCGATATCGGCGGCGCGCTGGTCGAGGGCACGACCGAGCTCACCAATACCGCGATCATCATCGGCCGCATGCTGGCCGATGATCTGGGCATCGGCGTTGGCCAGGTGGTGCGGCTGGAGTCCGAACGCGGCGTAGAGCGACCCCTGGTGGTCAGCGGCGTTTTCGAGCTCGGCGTGGAAAGCCTTGACCGCCGCTCGGCCCTCGTAGGCCTTTCCACCGCGCGCACGCTCTTCGATCTGCCCCAAGGCATCTCCCGCATCGAGATCAAGCTCGAAGATCTCAACCAGGCCAACCGCAGAAACCGGGCTCAAGGCGACACCCTGGACCGAGGGCAACGCCCAGTTGCTCGACGGCCTGCGCGCGCAAGCGAGCTCGGGCAATCTCATCAAGGCTTTCGCCCTCATCACCATCGTCATTGGCGTCGCCAGCGCCCTGCTGCTCTCGACCTATCGCCGCCGGCCCGAGATCGGCATCATGCGCGCCATAGGCGCTCGTCGTAGCTTCGTTATCTTCGTATTCGTGACGCAAGGCGCGCTGATCGGCATCCTGGGCGGGCTGATCGGCGCCGGGCTTGGCTATGCTGTCCTCTCCCCCTTCCCCGTGCCCGAACTGGCGCCCCCCGGCGGGCTGCCGGTCGATGTGCGCCAGGGCGCTTATGGCTTGGCCATCGCTCTTACTGCCATCGGCGCCGTTGTCGCCTCCATCCTCCCTGCCCGCGCTGCGGCCCGGGTGGACCCGGTTTCGGTGATCGGCCAATGAGTGAACTGCTAGCCGTGCGCGACCTGGTCAAGACCTATGGCGAAGGCGAAGCCGAAACGCGCGTGCTCAAGGGCGTCAACCTGCAGATGGAAACCGGTGAACTCTCCGCCCTGCTCGGGCCCTCTGGCTCGGGCAAGAGTACGCTCCTGACCATTTTGGGCACCCTCATGCAGCCGACCTCCGGCCAGCATAAAATGCTGGGCGAGGACCTGACCCGAGCCAGCGACCGCGACCTCACCCAGTTTCGCAACCGCCATATCGGCTTCGTCTTCCAGTTCCACCATCTGCTCCCCGACTTCACCGCCCTCGAAAATGTCATCTTCCCGGCGGCCGTGCATGCCGGGCGCGAAACCGCCGCTGCCCGCCAGCGTGGCCGTGAACTCCTTGTCCGTGTCGGCCTGGAAAGCCGCATGGATTTTCTCGCGACCAAGCTCTCGGGCGGGCAAAAGCAGCGCGTCGCCATC
>JAQSXP010000299.1 GCA_029256605.1 Devosia sp.
GGGCGCGGTGGCGCCATAAAGATAGCGGGCGGCAACATCGATGGCGGCCATCTCGCCGGGCGAAACGGGGCCTTCGGGGGCGGTGACCTCGAAGGCCAGCCGCTCGGGCTCGAAGTCTTCCACGAGGAAAGCGATATTGGCCAGCGGCTCGGCCTTGGGATCGGCCAAGAGGCGCAGATGCCAGGAGCCACGCATGGCTTCGGCCGCCAGGGGCAGCGCCTGGTGATAGCTGCCGCTACCCCCGTCAGACAGCAATTGACGCGAGGCGATGACGCCATCGGGGCGCTCGACCTCGAGGGTCAGCGGCAGGTCCTTGACCGCATCGGCATGACTATCGCGCAAGAGGGCGGTGAGGAACACGGTCTCGCCGGGGCGGTACACGCCGCGCTCGGTGGTGGCGAACAGATCCAGCGGACCGGGCGAGGGGCGCCCCTCGACGCCTCGGTCGGTCAGATCGAAGGCGGTCTGGGACACATCGAGGAAGGCATAGTCGCCAGCAGCTGTTTCGGCGACGAGCAGCTGGGGTGCGCGTCCACCGGTACCGCGGGCCAGGCCCGGCGCAAAGTCGAAGCGCCCCTGCGCATCGCTGCGCCCTTCGCCCAGGATCTCGTTGTTCACCGCCACGAGGCGCAGATTGGCATCAGCCACGGGTTCGGCGGATGTCAGCGAGCGCACAAAGGCATGCACGCCATCTTCACCGGCAATGGTGGTCAGGCCCAGATCGGTGACGATGAACCACTGGGTGGCGATCTCGTCCCAATACTCGCTCTTGCTGTCCTTGACCCTGGCGGTGATCACATAGGCGCCGGGCGCGACCCCGGCCAGAACCTCGGCCACGGGGAGGGCGGTGGTGGTCATGGCATTGCGCGCGCCAGTGGCAAGGTCGACCTCGCCTTCCCAGAGCTTCTCGCCATAGTCATTGGCGACGGTTTCGGCGGAATAGCCCGTCAGGGTGCCGCGAAACACATTGTTGCGCACGGCGGCGGCAATAGAGCGGTCGCCGATGCGGTAGATCACGGCTTCTGCCGTTTCGGCATTGATCGAGGAGATGGGCAGCCCACCACCCAGGCCCGCGGGCAGCACATAGGCATTGTTGGCAAAGCCCACAAAAGGCGAGCGGTCGGGCGCGTAAACACTCAGCGCCACATCTTTGCGCAGGGTCTCGTTGTCTGCCGAAGGCAGGCCGGCGCGCAGGCGGATCTCGTAACGGCGGCCATGTTCGGCACCATCAAGGCAGATCTGGCTGGTTTCGGTTTCCACCGCCAGCGTGGGGGCGTTTTCGACCATGACGAACGGGGTCAGGTCAGTATCGCCGGCGGGCAGCGGATCGGAAAACACAACGCAGATGCGCGGCGACACGGCTTCCGCATCCACTTCGTGCGAGACAACGCGAAAGCCGTGTTCGGCCACGGCCTGTTCGAGACGCTCGGCAGTGGCGGGATCGTTCGCGAGGGCAATGCTGGCGCGATAAGTGGCGATGGCTTCGCGCCACATCTCCCGGCGCGCGAGGCCCCGGCCGAGGAGGGACAGGCCATAAGCGCGCTCGGCTTCGCGTTCAGAGGCTAAAAAGCCGTTGAGGGCGGCCGAGGTGCCGACAACGCCCAGATCATAGCTGTTGTCGCCCTCGGATTGACCGGCCACGGCGTCAGCTTGCGTGAGGGCAAGCTCGGCCAGCTCCAGCCACACGGCGGGGTCATTGCCGTTGATGGCAAGGGCCTGGCGCAGGTTCAGCATGGCGGCGGCCGGGTTGGCATCCGCGGCGGCCGCGCGCCCCTGGGCCACCAGATCGGCATAGCTGGCATTGGGCGGGGGCGGATCGGTTTGTTCGAGCTCGGCGGCAAAGCGGCGCGCCGCATCGATCAGGTCGGCCGCAGGGAAGGGCAGTTCGGACTGGCGGGCGGCGGTGATCTCTTCTGGGGAAGCGCCATGGCTGACCCGGCCCGAACTGGCGGCGGCGAAGGGGACCTCATCGGCGCTGCCCGATTTGAGGAAACACCAGTTGGCTTCGGTGTTGAAGGTAAAGGCGCGGCACAGATTGTCGTCTTCGCAAGCTGCCTGGCAGGCCTCGAGCGTGGTGTCCTTTTGCACGGCAAAGTCAAAGCCGGGCAGGTCGATGCCGGGCAAGAGCTCGGTGCGGCTTGGCTGGGCCTGCGCCCCGCTGGCCAGCATGGCTACCAGCGTGGCGCCCAGCACCACGACACTCCGCATCATCACGCGCATCGGTCCACCCTCATGCCCCTCGGGCCGGGTCACCTTATGTGCACTCCCAAGTGGCGTAAAGCCGCGCTGCAGCAACCTTGCTGGCGCGACTGTGAGCCATCAGCCGGGAACAGCTGGGGAAAGGGGGCGTTGGTTTTGGTGCAACCCAAAGGAGAACCAGAATGGCCAATCCTTCCAGCAATACCGGCAATCGCAGCGGCGGCCAGCAGGGCGCCAAACCCGCGGGTGCGGACGAACCCGGCGGCACCCTCGATGAATTCGACCTTGCGTCCGACGTCAAGGGCAACAACCGCCTGCAGGGCGACAATCAGGTCAATGCGGTCAACCAGCGCCAGGCCCAGGCCGATGCCAAGGGCGAGACGGATGGCCTGATCGAGAGCTTTGAGAAGATGGACAAGGATGTCCGCGCCGAGCGCGACCTCGGCAAGGGTAACCGCAGCGGCGGCAAGCATTAACTTCGATCAGTGGCCAACAGGCCGATCATCCAGCCCAGATGTGGGTGATTTCCCCTTTCTCCTCCTTGGGGAGGGGTGGGTTTGGTGACCCGCCGATGGACCCCCACCCTAGCCCTCCCCTCGAAGGGGAGGGGACTGATCGAGTTGGCGGCGGCGCTCGGGTTCTGCGCGGGCTCTCCGCAAAAATTTTGCACAGGCTTTTGGAGGGGGCGGGGCGCAAGACGGCGGGAAAGTGGTTAGGTTTTGCCCGCAAGGACAAAACCGAAAGGAGCCGGATATATGCCGATCAAGCGCTATGGGGCGGAGAAAAGCGGGGCGGGCGGGCAGAACCTGCCATTTGCGCGGGCGGTGGAAGCGGGCGGCTTCCTTTATGTCTCAGGCCAGGTCGCGATGAAGGACGGCGAGATCGTCGGCACCGGCATTGTCGAGCAGACCCATCTGACTATCCAGAACCTCATCGCCATTCTCGAGGAAGCCGGTTACGGGCTTGAACATGTGGTGCGCTGCGGCGTGTGGCTCGACGATCCCCGCGATTTCTGGAGCTTCAACGCCGT
>JAQSXP010000300.1 GCA_029256605.1 Devosia sp.
AGCAAACGGCGGCGGAATGACTGAGGACCCCGAGGAGCGGCAAGGGCGCCGCAGCGCCCTGCAGCTGCTTTATGGCAACAAGCGGCGCTGGATCTATATCGGTGCCCTCGTAGTGGCGCTGCTCGTGCTCAAGGCGCTGGGCGTGCTTGATTAGGGCGTGACCGCCTCGGGCACGAGGCAGGCATCCACCCATTGGTTGCCGCACAGTTCAGCCAGCCGATCGACGCTGAGGCGCACCGAGGAATGGGTGTCCCCGCCGGCCGGGATGACTTCGTCATAGATCTTGAGCGATTGATCGAGGAAAATCGGCAGCGGCTGGGGCAGGCCAAAGGGGCAAACGCCGCCCACCTTGTGGCTCGTGAGCTGCTCCACCTCCTCGGCCCCCAGCATGCGGGGGCGTCCGCCGAGCGCGGTCTTGGCCTTGGTGTTGTCGAGCCGCGCATCGCCGCGCGTCACGAGCAGCAGCACTTCCCCCTTGACCCGGATGCACAGCGTCTTGGCAATCTGTCCGGGCGCGCAGCCATGCACCGCCGCCGCCAGATCGACCGTTGAGGTCGCTTCCGCGGTTTCGATGATGGGCAGGTCTGGGGCACGCAGCGCCAGGTCGGCGCGGACAGATTGCAGGGTCATGAAATCCTCAGAACAGGCGGGCGAGCCGCGAGGCGAAATCGTCGCGCAGCTTGTGGTGCAGTGGCGCTTCAAGCGCGCGGCGCAGGATGGATGGATCGGGATCGCGCACTCCGTCCAGCGCCATCAGTTCGGCGACGGTGATGCGGGCCCCGGCAAAGGGGGTGTAGGTAACCGCCATGCCGGCGGCGACTTCGCCGGTCGCCAGCACGCGGCAATAGGCGCCGGGGCGGTTGGCGCGGTGAAAGCGCTTGGCCCAGCGCGGATCGCCCATGCGGGCGCTGAAGGTCAGGCACGGCGTGCGGTGGGAGGTGACTTCGAGCTCCACCGCCCCGAGGCCGAAGCGATCGCCGACGGCGACGGCGCGCCCTTCGAAGCCCTCGAGCAGCAGGTTTTCGCCGAAGGTACCGGGGAGAGGCGTGTCGCCCAGCTGGCCAGCCCACCAGCGGTAATCATCGGCGAAATAGAGGTACACCGCCTGATCGACGCCGCCATGGTGCTTGCGGTCCATCACGGCATCGCCGGCAAGGCCGAGCGTTTCGATGGCGACAGGCCCCTCCACAGGGGTCTTGAAGATGCCGGTCTTGGCCTTCTTGCCCGGGATCGGCTGGGGCGTTCCGCAGCAGACGGCAAGCAGTTCGTGCACCCGCTAATGCTCCCGGCTGGCGAAATAGCGCGCGGTGGCGCGCAGGCCGTCGGCCTTGGGGCCGAAGGTGCGCAGCGCCAGCAAAGCCTCGTTGACGGTGCGCGACAGGGCCGTACGGGCCCCTTCGAGACCGAGGGAAGCCACGAGGGTCTGCTTGCCGGCTTCGGCATCCTTGCCGGTGGCCTTGCCCATGGTTTCGGGCGAGGCGGTGACATCGAGAATATCGTCGGCCAGCTGGAAGGCGCGCCCGGCCGCTTCCGCATAGGCGGTGAGCGCGGAGAGGGTACGGCCATCGGCACCCCCGAGGATCGCCCCGATGCGGACGCTGGCGCGGATCAGCGCGCCGGTTTTCATGGCCTGCATGGTGGCGATTTCGGTTGGGGTCAGGGAAGCGCCTTCGCCGGCAATGTCGCGCATCTGCCCGCCCACCATGCCGCCGGCACCGCTGCCGGCTACCAGTTCCCCGACGAGGGCAATGCGGACCGCCGGATCGGGGTGGCATTCGGGGCTGGAAAGCAGCCCGAAGGCATGGGTCAGCAGCGCATCGCCGGCAAGAATGGCCGTGGCGTCGTCATAAGCCTTGTGCACGGTGGGCCGGCCGCGGCGCAGATCATCGTCGTCCATGGCCGGCAGATCGTCATGCACCAGCGAATAGCAATGCACGAGTTCCACCGCGAGTCCCGCCATCAGCGACTGGGCGGGGGGTACGTTGAACACCGCCGAAGCCTGGCGCACGAGCAGGGGCCGTAGCCGCTTGCCGCCGGCCAGGCTGCCATGGCGCATGGCGGCAATCAAACGCTCGGGAGCGGGGCCGGGGCCCGAAAGACGGGTCGCGCCGAGCGCCCGATCCAGCGCGGTTTCCACGGCAAGCGCACAATCGGCAATGTCGGCGGCAAAATCGTACATAGGCTTGTTGCTAGCCGTTCGCCGCCCGGGCGGCAAGGGGCCGCGCCCCATTGGACGGCAGGCAAAACAAAGGCCCGGCGGGTGGCCGGGCCTTTGCAGCAATGGGCAGGAGAAGCCGAGCTTATTCGCTCTTGGCTTCCTCGGCAGCGCCAGCCTGTTCGGCGGCGGCAGCAGCGGCTGCAGCTTCCGCGTCCTTGGCAGCCTGCTCGGCGGCAAAAGCCTCGGCAGCGGCGACCTTTTCGGCGTCACGCGCATCGCGAGCAGCCTGAGCTGCCGTACGCTCTTCGGCCTCGATCTTCTTGGTGCGGGCGTTGGTCGATTCGAAAATACGGGCCGACTTGCCGCGACGATCGCGCAGGTAATAGAGCTTGGCGCGACGCACCTTGCCGCGCTTGAGCACTTCAACCGAAGCGATATTGGGCGAATAGAGCGGGAACACGCGTTCCACGCCTTCACCATAGGAAATCTTGCGCACGGTGAAGCTGGCGGTCAGGCCGCCACCGTTGAGGGCGATAACGACGCCTTCGTAGGCCTGCAGACGCTCTTTTTCGCCTTCGCGGATCTTGACCCACACCTTGACGGTATCGCCATGGGTGAATTCGGGAAGAGTGCGCTTGGCGGCGAGCTGCTCAACATGCTCAGCATTGAGCTGCTGGATGATATTCATGATCCGTCCTGATCTTTTCACTGGGGCAGTTGTTCGAGCCTTGCGGCGCGATGCCCGGTCTTGGTTACAACGGAGAGTTTGGTCTTCTTGTTGTCGTCGGCAGCAGGTCCGATAGCCCACCGTCCAGTCGTGGCGGCGCTATAGGGGATTTCTGGCCCAAAGTCCAGCCATCCCGGGCAGGTCGCGCGCTCGATTTAGTCCAGAAGATCGGGGCGTCGGGCGCGGGTCAGCGCCAGGCTTTGCGCATGGCGCCATTCTCGAATGCGCTTGTGGTCGCCCGACAGGAGCACCGGCGGGATGTCGGCGCCTTCCCAGCTGGGCGGGCGGGTATATTGGGGATATTCGAGGAGCCCGTTCTCAAAGCTTTC
>JAQSXP010000301.1 GCA_029256605.1 Devosia sp.
GCGGCGAGCGCATTGGTCAGGAACAGCGTGCCAAAGGCAGTCAACAGCAGCACAAAGGCCAGCGCCGCTGCACCCTCGTAGTTATATTCATCGAGCCGGATAAAGATCAGCAGCGACACGATCTCGGTCAGCCCCGGCAGGTTGCCGGCGATGAACACCACGGCGCCGAACTCCCCGAGCGAGCGCGCAAAGGACAGCACGCAGCCGGCCATGAACGCTGGCAAGATGGTGGGCCATATCACCCGGGCAAATACCTGCCATGGCGTTGCCCCAAGGGTCCTTGCTGCTTCCTCGAGCTCAAGATTGGCTTCCTCGAGCACCGGTTGCACCGTGCGCACCACAAAGGGAATGGAGGTGAATGTCATGGCCACGATGATGCCGAACTGGGTGTAGTTGACCTGTAGTCCCATCGGCCCCAGCAACTGTCCATACCAGCCATTATCGGCAAAGAGGGTCACGAGGACGAGCCCTGCCACGGCGGTGGGCAGGGCAAAGGGGAGGTCCACCAGCGTATCGAGCACCCGCTTGCCGGCAAACTCGTAGCGGGTCAGCACCCAGGCCAGCAGCAGCCCAAAGGCGCCGTTGAAGGCGGTCGCCATCAGCGCCGAAGAAAAGGTGATCCGATAGGCGGCCAGCGACCGTGGCGACGAAACAATGCGCCAGAACTCGGCCGGCCCCATCCCCGCCACCTTCAGCAACATGGCCGCGATGGGTAGCAGGATGATGATGCCGAGATAGAGCAGGGTGGTCCCCAGCGTTACGCCAAAGCCGGGGAGCAGGTTATTGCGTCGGGAAGCGGCGGCCATACGGTCCTCGGCATCGGGCAGCGCACCACAGGAGCGCCGCCCGGCTCAGCTTTATTGATTGAGGAACACGCGGTCCAGCAATCCGCCATCGGCGAAATGATCCGCCGTCACCTTGTCCCAGCCGCCAAAGGCCTCTTCCACCGTCACCAGCCGCACTTCGGGAAAGTCGGCCTTATGGGCGGCAGCGACCGTCTCGTCATGGACGCGGTTGTAGTTAGCCGCAAGGATTTCCTGGCCTTCGGGTGTGTAAAGGAAGTCGAGATAAGCCTTGGCGATCTCCTGGGTGCCGCGCTGGTCAGCGACCTTGTCGACCACCGCTACGGGGAATTCCGAAAGCAGGCTGATGCTGGGGACCACCGCGTCATACTTGTCGACGCCAAGCTGGTGCCGGATGCCCTGCACTTCGGCTTCGAAGGTGATCAGCACATCCCCGAGGTTGCGCTCCACAAAGGCGGTGGTGGCAGCGCGCCCGCCAGTCTCGAACACGGGAACATTGCTGAAGAGCTTGGTCAGGAACTGTTCCACCTGCGCTTCGTCGCCGCCAAACTTTTCCTGCGCCCAGGCGCGGGCGGCCAGATAGGTGTAGCGCCCATTGCCCGAGGTCTTGGGATTGGGGAAGATCACCTTGACGTCGTCGCGCGCCAGATCGCCCCAATCGGCGATGTTCTTCGGGTTGCCAGCGCGCACGAGAAACGCGGGCAGCGAGTAATAGGGCGAAGCGTTGTTGGGGAACTCGCTCTGCCAGTCCTCCGACACAAAGCCTTGCCGGGCCAGCATGTTGATGTCGGTCACCTGGTTGAAGGTAACGAGATCGGCCTGCAGACCCTCAAGGACAGCGCGCGCCTGCGCCGACGAGCCGGCATGGGACTGGCTGACATTGAGCGTGTTACCGGTGCTCTCCGCGTAGCTGGGCACGAAGGCGAGGTTCACCGCCTCGTAGAGCTCGCGGCCGATGTCGTAGGAAACGTTGAGGATTTCGGTGGGCTGCGCCGCGGCAGGACCTGCAGCCAGGGCCAGCGAGGCGATGGCTGCGGCAAGGATCTTCTTCATGGGAACGCTGGCTCCGGTGTGCTGCGCTGGAATAATTCAGCCCAGATGCACGCTGTGCCGAGCCGCGTCAAAGCCTAAGGCGTTGACGCGGATGAGCGATTTACCCGAAGGGCAGTTTGCCGGAAAGACATTGCGCCGGCGCTTCGGCCGGCGCGATAAAGTTGTTCTACCCTAGGCCTGCGGCGCCGCTTCGAAGCGCACGGGGGTCGCCACCGTGCTCGGGCGCACCGGGTCGGCGAACAGGTCGTACTCGTCGCTGTCGGTCACCACGACCTGCACCAGATCGCCCGGCTTGATGCCGGTGGCATCGCTGACCACGACCTGCCCGTCGATATCGGGCGCATCCCACTTGGAGCGGGCGATGGCGCGGTTGGCGTTCTTGTCAATATCATCGACCAGCACTTCGATGGTGCGACCGACCTTCTTGGCCAGCTGGCCGGTCGAAACGTTCTGCGCCACTTCCATCAGCTGCTCGAAGCGATCCTGCGCCACTTCGTCGGGCACGATGCCAACCAGCTCATTGGCGGGTGCGCCGGTGACCGGCTCATACTTGAAGCAGCCCGCACGATCGATCTCGGCTTCTTCCAGCCAATCGAGCAGGAATTCGAAGTCCTCGTCCGTTTCGCCTGGGAAACCGACGATGAAGTTCGAACGAATGGTGAGATCCGGGCAAATATCGCGCCAGCGCTTGATGCGATCGAGCGTCTTTTCCTGGTTGGCCGGGCGGCGCATGTTCTTGAGCACGCTCGGGGACGCATGCTGGAACGGAATATCGAGGTAAGGCAGCACCTTGCCTTCCGCCATCAGCGGAATGATCTGGTCCACATGGGGGTAGGGGTAGACGTAGTGCAGGCGCACCCACGCGCCCAGCTCCCCCAGTTCCTTGGCCAGGTCATAGAACTTGGCGGCAACCGGACGGCCCCGATAGTTTGAGGTCGCGTATTTCAGGTCCACGCCATAGGCGCTGGTGTCCTGCGAGATCACCAGCAGTTCCTTGGCGCCGCCCTTCACCAGCCGCTCGGCTTCCCCCAGCACGCCGGCAGCCGGGCGCGAGGCCAGGTCACCGCGGATCTGCGGGATGATGCAGAACGAGCAGCGATTATTGCAGCCCTCGGAAATCTTGAGATAGGCATAGTGCCGCGGGGTCAGCTTCAGCCCCTGCTCGGGCACCAAATCCACGAAGCGGTTCGGCACCGGCGGTAGGTGCTGGTGGACGGCATTGACCACCGACTCATACTGGTGCGGGCCGGAAACGGCGAGCACGCTGGGATGGGTCTGGCGGATCAGCTCTTCCTCGACGCCCAGACAGCCGGTGACGATCACGCGGCCATTCTCGTTGAGCGCTTCC
>JAQSXP010000302.1 GCA_029256605.1 Devosia sp.
AGCCTAGCATAACCGATCGCGCTGGGCAGTCGAATCGTCGCGGCGGGGCAAACAGGGTTGTAAAGGACTTCCCCCCCATCCATATTACCGGTCAAGTGGCGCCCAACAACGCCCTCGGCGGGAGGAAACCGCCTTATCCGACACTGAAAGGATAGTGCATATGGCTGAATATGACCGTCAGACCCTGAATGCGCGGGCCGGCTCGGCCTTAGCCATCGACGAGGGCCTGCGCAGTTACATGCTGCGCGTCTACAATTACATGGGCATTGGCCTCGTGGTCACCGGGCTTGCCGCCTGGTTTGCCGCCGCCGCTGCCATCACCACCAATCCCGATGCTGCCGTTGGCCAGCTCGCCAATGGGCAGTATGTCACGCAGTGGGGTTACCTGCTCTACGCCAGCCCGCTGCAGTGGGTCGTGATGCTCGCGCCCCTCGCCTTCGTGATGGTGCTGAGCTTTGGCATCAACAAGCTCTCCGTGCCCGCCGCCCAGGCCACTTTCTGGGCCTTCTCGGCGATCATGGGCCTGTCGATGAGCTCGATCTTCCTGGTTTACACCGACGCTTCGATCGCCAAGGTGTTCTTCATCACCGCGGCCACCTTTGGCACGATGAGCCTTTACGGCTACACCACCAAGCGTGACCTGACGGCGATGGGCTCGTTCCTGATGATGGGCCTGATCGGCCTGATCATCGCCTCGATCGTCAACATCTTCATGCAGTCGAGCATGATGGAGTTCATCATCTCCGCTGTCGGCGTGCTGATCTTTGTGGGCCTGACCGCCTATGACACCCAGAAGATCAAGGAAAGCTATGCCGAGCACTATGGTGCCGACACGCTCGCCAAGAACGCCATCATGGGTGCGCTCTCGCTGTATCTGGACTTCATCAACCTGTTCATGATGCTGCTGCGCCTGTTCGGCAACCGCGAATAACACCGACCCGCGGCCACCCCCCGCGGATTTCGATGGACACTGTTTGGGGACCGCAGTCATAAAGGCTGCGGTCCCTTTGCTTTGTCGAGTTGACGTATCGTGTCCGACTTCCGCCTGCGCCCGTTCGAGTGGTCCGATGTGCCCGCGATCACCCGCATCTACCGACATTATGTCGATAAGCGCCCGACGAAACGGCGATTGCCGAAAAATATGCGGGCCTGTTGCGGCTTGGGCATCCGGTGATCATCGCCGAGCGGGGCGGCCAGCCGGTGGGCTATGCCTATGCCAGCTTTTATCGCCCCCGCGCCGCTTATCGCTTCACCTGCGAAGATTCGCTTTATCTCGATCCTGCCGAAACCGGCAAAGGCATCGGCAAGGCCATGCTGGGCGAACTTCTCGCCCAGTCACGCGCCTTCGGGTTCAAGCAGATGCTTGCCGTGATCACCGCCGACACCGCCAATTCCGTCGGCATCCACGAAAAATTCGGCTTCCGCCGCGTCGGCTATTACGAAGCCGTCGGGCTCAAATTCGATCGCTGGCACGACATCGTGGCCGACGACAGCCAGCTGCGGGTCGAGGACGCGCAGCACCTGGCTCAGTTCGTGGCCGCGTTTGAGAATGCGGCCCTGCTGGTTGGTGACGGCATATTGCCCCTGGCGATTGCGCAGGCGCGGGGTTTTTTCGATCAGGTAAAGCGGGCGCTCGGATACGCGGGCGTAAACGGAAAACACCGCCCGATCGCGCAGGAAGTCCATGGCATAGTCGCGCCAGTCGCCACTGCTGACCTTGCGGCCATAAACCGACAGGATCAGCGCCAGCTCGCGACGGTCAAAGGCAACAATGGCCGGCACCTTGCTCGGTTGGGCACTGGGTGGCGCCTCGGCCTGATGCACCAGTTCGAGCTTGATCGGCTTGCTGTTTGGAACCCGCCCTTGCACGCTTGGCCTCGCACTCCTTGTTGCAGAACAGTCATGATCGCGGCAATCGGCGCGTGATGCAAGCGCCTCACGGCTCCGCTACGAGCCTCGGGCAAAATACCCCATTTACGCCACACTGCTTCCCTCTGGACGCCCCATTGGACCGCAACAGTATCGATGTTGCCCCAAGGCTGGTGGCTGGCCGACCGAGCCCCCCGAAGAAAGCCGGCCACCAGTTTCCTCCAAAGAGCAGTCAACTTCTCCCGTTCCTGAACCTCAGGGGCGGGAGATTTGTTTTGGGGTTCAGCGCTCGTAGGATGCCGCGCCCAGAATGGCGCCAGGCAGGCCATTGCGGTCTTCCTGCACGATCACGGCAATGCCGTCGCCTGCTTCGGCGGCAAGTTCGGCCAATGGCAGCTTGAAGCGCGCCCCGGCTTCGCCCTCCCACATGCCCAGCATGTGCCGGCCGGTAACGACCTGCGTGTAGCTCATCGATTTGCCCGCGTTCTCGCCGCGCTCGATCTGCACCTGCGCCTGGCGCAGATAGGTGACCAGCCAGACCACCGCATCGCCGGTGCCGGCATGGGGCCCGATCTCGACCTCGAGCATGCCCGCCTTGCTTTCGATATCGACGGGCAGGATCAGGCTGGCCGAGCGGATAGCGCTATGCACCTCGGCGCGGCGCGAACCCACCACGTCCTGCTTGCCGTTAACGACCATCTGGGGCGTGTAGATGCGCGGCGTGCCCCAGCTCTTGGCATAGGCGCGCTGGCGGTCCGAATTGGCGGGATCCCCAAACGTGTCCTTCCAGCCCACATAATCCCAATAGTCGACGTGGAAAGCGAGGGCGATGACATCGTCGTCCTTGCCCAGGCTCGACAGCAGTGCATCGGCCGGGGGACAGGACGAGCAGCCCTGGCTGGTGAACAATTCTACCACAGCCTTGGGCCGCTCGCGCAGGCTTTCGGCCTGGCTAGAGGGGGCCATGGCCAGAAGTGCGATCATCGCCATGATTACGGCGGGGGTGCAAGGAGGAACCATCCCCAAGTTGTAAGCCACAGATTGGTTGGCCCGCCAGTCAAAACGGGGTGACAAATACCGGCTCGGTTAACCTTAGGCGGGAGCGTGGCAAACCAGCTCCAGGTTATTGCCGTCGGGATCGAGCACAAAGGCGGCATAATAATCGGGACCGTAATTGGGCCGAAGCCCCGGGCCACCATTGTCGCGGCCACCTGCGGCGAGAGCGGCGGCATGAAATGCATCCACGGTCGCGCGGTCGGGGCTGCGTAGGGCGACATGGACCGGCATCGCGCCGTCGGCTGCGGTCAGCCACAGATCGGCGGGCTCGCCCGTTCCGCCCAGCCCCGCAACCCCGGGATAAGCCGCTTGCTGGCTATAGCCGAGCGGAGCGAGTGCTGCCTTGTAAAAGGCCAGCATCGGCTCGAACTGCCCGGTGACAATGCCCAGATGATCGATCATTTTTTCCACTCCATTTGCGTATGGCGAAACCCTCGCAGTTTCTTGCGACAAACCCTGTCAGCAGCAAACGAAAATGGCGGCCCCGGAGGGCCGCCATCAGGAATTATCTGGCGCGGGAATGAACCCTTATGCGGCCACGAGGCTGCGCAGCACATAGTGCAAGATGCCGCCATTCTTGTAGTAATCGAGCTCGTTGGCCGTATCGATGCGGCAGCGGGTTTCGATGATAAAGCTCGTGCCGTCGGCGCGGGTGATCTTGACCGGCACAATGGCGCGGGGAGCCAGGCCTTCCACCCCGACAATGTCGATGGTTTCGGTGCCGTCGAGCCCCAGCGTCTGCCAGCTCTCGCCGTCCTTGAACTGCAGCGGGATCACGCCCATGCCCACGAGGTTGGAGCGGTGGATACGCTCGAAGCTCTGCGCAATTACGGCCTTGACGCCCAAAAGATTGGTGCCCTTGGCCGCCCAGTCGCGCGACGAGCCAGTGCCATATTCCTTGCCGGCAAAGATCACGAGCGGCGTGCCCTGGCCCTGATAGGCCATGGCCGCATCATAGATCGGCATCTGCGAGCCATCGGGTCCCTTGGTGAAGCCACCTTCAACGCCCGGCAGCATCTGGTTCTTGATGCGGATATTGGCAAAAGTGCCGCGCATCATCACCTCGTGGTTGCCGCGACGGGCGCCATAGGAGTTGAAATCGCGCGGAGCGACCTGGTGCTCCTGCAGATATTGGCCCGCGGGAGTGGAGGGCTTGAACGAGCCGGCCGGGGAGATGTGGTCGGTGGTGATCGAGTCAAGGAACAGGGCCAGAACCCGCGCGCCGTTGATATCGGTCACCGGCTTGGGGGTCATGTCCATGTCTTCGAAATAGGGCGGGTTCTGCACATAAGTCGAGGAGCTGTTCCAGCCATAGGTTTCGCCGCCTTCGATGGCGATGGCCTGCCAGTTCTCGTCACCCTTGAACACATCCGAATAGCGGCGCTTGAACATTTCAGGCGTCACATGGGTGCGCACGATCTCGGCGATCTCGTGATTGGTGGGCCAGATATCCTTGAGATAGACCGGCTGGCCATTCGAGCCCGTGCCGAGCGGCTCGGTGGTGATGTCGACATTCATCGAGCCGGCAATGGCATAGGCCACAACGAGCGGCGGGGAAGCGAGGAAGTTCGCCTTCACATCCGAGTTGACGCGGCCTTCGAAATTGCGATTACCCGATTGAACCCAAGGGCATCAAGATGGGCCTGAAGGTTCGCGGCGGTGAGGTAGTCGGTCACCACCTGCGAGCCGGGGGCCAGCGAGGTCTTAACCCAAGGCTTGGAGTTGAGGCCGAGGGCGCGTGCCTTGCGGGCCACGAGACCGGCAGCGACCAGCACCGATGGGTTGGAGGTATTGGTGCACGAAGTGATGGCGGCAATCACCACATCGCCATGGCCGATGCTAAACTCTTCGCCTTCCACGGGAACGCGGGTGTCTTCAGTCTTGCCAAATTCCTTGGGCAGCCCTTCGATAAAGGCCTGCTTGGCATTGGCCAGAACGATACGGTCCTGCGGACGCTTGGGGCCCGAGATCGAGGGCACGACGCTCGACAGATCGAGCTCGAGGGTCGAGGTGAACACCGGATCGGGCGAATTGGTGTCGCGGAACATGCCCTGGGCCTTGCTA